>CAMQUX010000017.1 GCA_947037905.1 uncultured Desulfovibrionaceae bacterium
AAGGAATAAAAGCCCTTGGGGACCAAATGACCACTGCTCATAATTAGCTGATGAAAAGCCCGTGGTTGTTAAGATAGAGGCTACTTGAAACGAGGCATATCGCAAGGCTTCACCAATACTTCCGTACTTATAATAAGATGAAAATGTTAAATAAAGAGTTATAATGAGCGTTATTGTTGCAAAAACTTTCATATAAAAATGAAATTCTTGATCTTTAAAGAGTTCTGTTGCTTTGTTGTTGGTGAAAAAGAAATAGAGAGAGAAGTTTACACCTGCTATAATCATAAAAATAGTTGTTACTATATCTATATAACTGCTATCATAAAAAGCTATAGACACATTTTTTGTAGAAAAACCACCAGTTGCCATGGTAGAAAAAGAATGACATATAGCATCAAATAAAGGCATATCGCCAAATATATATAATGATATTTGCAGTGCTGTGAAAAAAAGATATACTTTCCAAAGAGATGCAGCTGTATCTTGAATACGTGGTTTAAGCTTATCAGGTGATGGGCCTGGTACTTCTGCTTTATACAGTTGCATTCCACCAATTCCTAAAAATGGTAGTATTGCTAAAGATAAAACAATTATACCCATTCCGCCAAGCCAGTGGCTAAGGCTTCGCCAAAAAAGTATACTTTTAGGTAGGATTTCTACATTAGAAAATATTGATGCTCCAGTTGTTGTGAAACCAGAAACTGATTCAAAAATAGCATCTGCAAAAGTAATATTTAATACTGATGTCGAAAAGTAAAAAGGGAGTGCCCCAAATAGACTAGCAAACATCCAACCAATACCAACTATTGCTAAGCCTTCTCGATGTGTTAGTACCATTTCAGACTTTTTTCGCGCGCGAAAAAAAAGAAAAAGACTTAAACCCACAAATAAAGTGAGTAAGCCTGAGTATAAAAAAGTATGACTAAAACCATCTTTGTAATAAATAGATACAAGAAATGGAAGAATCATAATACTTGCTATCCAAACAAGAAGAGCCCCTACAATATAACCAATTGACGCTATTCGCATATATTAAAAGAACTCCATTTTTACATCTAAAGCAGATTCAACATCATTTATTGTACTTTTTGTACATAAAATAAGTAAATGATCATTTGCCTCTATTCTTGTTGCACCTGTTGGGATTATTATTTCTTTTCCACGTTTAAAGCATAAAATTAAGATATCTGATGGAAAATGAATGTCTTTTATAAGTCTGCCTGTGATGCTTGATTTTTCTTGTGCTATAGCTTCTAAAACTTCAACATCTTCTGTGCCAAGTGTGGTACTTGCGACTACTTTTCCTCGTCTTACGTATTGTAATAAAGAATTAATTGCAGATAAACGAGGTGAAACTAGATGATCAATACCAATGCTATGAATTATTGGCATATAACCAAAATTATTAATACGAGTAATTGTCATTTTAGCACCAAGATTTTTACCAAGTAAGCATGACAATATATTTGTTTCATCATCTCCTGTTACTGATATAATCATATCAATCCCAGCAATATTTTCTTCACGTAATAAGTCTTGATCTCTTCCATCTCCGTGAAGAACAATGGTTTTATTTAAAGTATCAGCTAACTCTAAGCAACGAGTTTTACTTTGTTCAAGAAGTCGAACATGATAATTCTTTTTTTCTAGTTTTTCAGCAAGCTTACTACCAATTGCACCACCGCCAACTATTAAAATATTTTGGGCTGGTGGTTCTGCTACGCCAAAAAAGTTTAAAATATTCTTAATATTTTTTTTCTCACAAGCAAAATATACTGTATCTTTGCTTTGAATAAAATCCGTTCCTTTTGGGATAATGCGTTTATGATTGCGGATAATCGCTGCCATAATAAAAGAAATACCAATTTTTTCCCGTAGTTCAGCAATGGATAGCCCATTTATTGGTGAATTTTCAGGTAAATGTAAGCCAACAACGCTCATTTTTCCATCAACAAATTCTTTAATAGATAAAGCTCCAGGTGATTCGAGGATACGAGTTATCGACTCTATAATCTCCTCATCAGGATTTATTACTTTATTGATTCCAAATACAGTAAGTTCTTCTAGTATATTTTTTGAGTATGATGTAAATTCTTTGCTTCTTACTCGAACAAGTTTTGTTATTTGAGGATTTAATGCATTAGTAAAACTACAAGCAAGTAGGTTAGATTCATCGCTATTAGTAACTGCTAGCAGAATATCTGAATATTCTATCCCTGCATCTTTTAGAATGGCAGGACTACAGCCCGAGCCAACTATTATTTGTGCATCGCAATGTTCTGATACTCGGCGTAAAGCTTCCGGATTTTTATCTATTACAACAACTTCTTTATGTTCAAAAGAAAGGCGTAATGCAATTTGAAAACCGACTTCACCTGCCCCTACAATAATTATTCGCAAAAGAGTTCCCCTTTAATACATATATAAATACCTTTTATTTATATCGAGACTAGCTCATTTCTGCAAGATTTTTTTAAACTTTCTTTCTCTGTAAACATGATAAGTTACATCATTTAGCTTATTATGAAATAATAAATAGATAAAATAAGTTATAAATTTTGAATAAAAAAAAACCTACATTACGTAGGTTTTTTTTAAAGTTATATTTAACTAAGCTGCTGTTATTTTATTAATAGCATATTGTAATCTTGATATACTTCTTGCTGCTGTTTTAGCATGAATAATACTTTTATTCGCTGCTCTATCTAAAGCTGAAGTTGCAGCAACTAGTGCTTCTTGTGCTTCGCTTTGATTATTTGCAACAACTGCAGCTCTAACAGCTTTTACACAGTTTCTTATACGAGTTTTTACAGAACGATTGATTGCACGTCTTTTAAGACTTTGACGATGACGTTTTAATGCTGATTTATGATTCGCCAAAATGAACTCCTACTATTTTCTTATTATTGTTATATTTGCAAGGATTATCTCCTCGAATTAGTATTTAATATAACACTCTTTTTTTCATGTCAAGTAAATTATTGAAAAAATTATACTTGTAATGCATCAAAATCTGCAAGTTGCTGTAAACATTCATATATTGATTGTAATAATCCAAGACGATTGAGTCTTCGATCTTCTTCTGGGCAATTGACCATTACCGCATCAAAAAAGGCATCTATACTTGGACGAATTGTCCATAACTCTTGAAAAAGTTCTTCATAATTATTTAATAAAAGTTTTTCATTAAAGCTTTTTTCCATATTATTATAAGCTTGAGCAAGATTTCTCTCTTCTTCTTTTTCAAAAAGGCTTGTCGAAAAACCACTTTTAATTGTAGTTTCTTTTCGTACTATATTTGCAACCCTTTTAAATGTAAGCACGGAGTTTTCAAAATCTTTCCCAAAGCTAAATTTTTCTAAAGCCTCAATTCGTCTGCTTAGAGCATAAATATTATCAAAACCAGCTCCAAGTGCTGCGTCTACCACTTTAGAGGATATATTTTGTCCTATAAAATATGCTCGTAAACGTTGTTCAAAAAATCCGAGAAGTTTTTCAAAGGCTTCTTGTTCGGAAAGTTTTCCTTTTACCGTACTATAATTTGCAAGAGCTTTTTCTATCAGCTCTTTTAATCCAAGAGATGATTTTTGTTCTAAAAGAATTCGCACTATTCCAAGAGCTGCTCTACGAAGTGCGTATGTATCATTTGCTCCAGTTGGGATACGTCCTAGTATGAAGCATCCTGTTAGTGTATCTATTTTATCTGCTATAGAGAGTAATGAGCCAGCTTTTGTGCTTGGAACTGGGCTATTTACTCCACTTGGCAAGTATTGTTCTTTTAAAGCACATGATATAAGTTCAGAATAGCCTTTTTGTTCTGCATAAATACCGCCCATTATACCTTGCAAGCTATCAAATTCTTTGACCATTTCTGATACTAAATCTGCCTTAGATAATAGACCTAGACCTAAGATATCTTTTGCACTCACTTGAAAATTACTAGAAAATACTTGGCAAAGAGTTTCAATTCTCTCCCCTTTTTTAGCCATAGAGCCAAGTTCATAAAGAAATATTACTTTTTCTAATTTTTCTTGCCAAAGAGCAAAGGTACTTTTTGTATCTGCCTGCCAAAAGAATTCAGCGTCTGCTAAACGAGCTTTTAAAACTCGCTCCCAGCCTTTTTTTGCAATGGATAAATCTTCTGCGTCAATATTTAAAACTGTGAGAAAATATGGAAGAAGTTTGCCATTTTTATCTGCTACACCAAAACTTTTTTGGTGTTCTTCCATGCTTGTTAAAAGAACCTCTGATGGAATAGAAAGATATTTTTCATCTATTGAGCCTAGAAGTGGAACAGGATATTCCACAAGATTCATGACTTCTTCTAATAGTCCATCGTTCCAAATAATTTCTCCACCTATTTCTTTTGCAAGCTTATTTCCACCATTAACTATGAGTTCTGCACGTTTTTCAGGGTTAAGGATAACCTTTCCTTCCCCTTCTAATATACTAAAGTAGCTACAAGAATCTTTTATTGTGAGCTCTCCTGTGCTTAATACTCGGTGCCCTAAACTTTTGTTTGAGGAGCTAATACCTGCAAGTTCAAAAGGGATTATTTTATCATCTAAAAGAGCAATAATCCAACGAATTGGACGTGCAAAAAGAAAATCTTCATTACTCCATTTCATTTTTTTAGGGAATGAAATATTTTTAATTACTTGTTCACAGATTTTTGGAAGAATAGAAGCTGTATCCTCACCACCTACGATTTTATTGCAGGATAAATACTCACCTTTATTTGTTGTGAGAATTTTTATATCATCTTTTGTAGCTTGGCAACTTTTTAGAAACCCTTCTCCAGCTTTTGTTAAATTTCCAGAATCGTCAAAGCCTATATGCTTAGCTGGCCCTTGAATGAGCTCTTCTTTTTTTGCCTGTTTGTCACTTATACCTTTTACAATAACACACAAGCGTCGAGGTGTTGCAAAGCTTGTAAGTTCTGCATGGTCAATCATTGCATCTTCTAAATATTTTTTAAACAAGTCTTTAGATTCTGCCATGAGATTTTTTATAAAACGAGCAGGAAGCTCTTCAATACCGATTTCTAATAAAAATACTGACATAATATTTACTTTCTATTTTTTAAAGGGTTATAAAATGAAAAACTCATAATTATTATTTGTGTCCTCAATCTATCTTATTAGTCTTATGAAAAGTAAGATAACATTGGAAAATTGAGTTCTGTTCTTTGTTCCAGATATAATCGTGCAATCTGAGATGCTAAATGTCGTACTCTGCTGATGTATCCAGCACGTTCTGTAATGGATATTGCTCCCCTTGCATCTAAAAGATTAAAGCTATGAGAGCATTTTAAGCAGTAGTCATATGCAGGCCAAGGAAGACCTTTATCGCAAAGACTTTGGCATTCTTTTTCATAGCTTATAAATAATCCTAGCAACATTTCTGCGTTGCTTTCTTCAAAATTATACTTAGATTGCTCTACTTCATTTTGATGATAAATATCTTTATAAGTAACATGTTCATTCCACATAAGGTCATAAACACATTCTTTTTCTTGTAAATACATACAAAGACGCTCTAAGCCATATGTGAGCTCAACACTTATAGGAGATAAATCAATACCGCCCACTTGTTGAAAGTAGGTAAACTGACTAACTTCCATACCATTGAGCCAAACTTCCCAACCAAGTCCCCATGCACCAAGTGTTGGAGATTCCCAGTCATCTTCTACAAAACGAATATCTTGTTGTTTTGGATTTATTCCTAACATTTCTAAACTTTCAAGATATAATTCTTGTACATTGAGAGGTGATGGTTTTAAAATTACTTGGAACTGATAAAAATGTTGTAATCTATTGGGATTTTCTCCATATCCACCATCAGTTGGGCGTCGTGAAGGTTCTACATACGCAACTTTCCAAGGTTCTTTTCCTTGAACACGAAAAAATGTTGCAGGGTTAAAAGTTCCAGCGCCACATTCAATGTCTATTGGTTGCATAATAGCACAACCTTGTGCTGCCCAAAAAGATTGTAATTTTAATATTAAATCTTGAAAATACATACTAGGCTCCATATTTCAATATAAGTATAGATATGAGATGTTTATTTTGTTTTATAAAAATATTTTTATATGTTTTTAGTAATATTTTGTTTCGTATTATAAATATAAGATAAATCTAAATGCGCCTGAGAGTATGCATCTATTATACGCATAAGCTCTTGTTTTTTATCATAAGCAATGTGTAAATCTTTCCAGTCTAGCGGACGATGTGTGCATATCCATACTAGGTTTTCTAATTGTTCTCTGTTTATTAAGAAATATGTGATTCTTTCATAAGGATTTTTTTCCTTATATGAGTTTAAACATTTTTCACAAAAAAGACTACCTGCGTTGCTTATAAAAAAAAGTTTTCTTTCACCTGTAGCTGAACAGTTGCTGCAGCTAGTAAAATCTACTGCATAGCCTTGTTCGAACGTATAAAGTAAACGAAAATAAAATGGAAAATCTTGCCACTGTGAAGGATTTTCTTCTAATGCAAAGAGTGTTTCTTTAAGAAGAGTATAACATTCTTCTGCACCAAGAAAGCCCGTATGTATTTTTTCTACAAAACGAATGCAGTACATAGCAACACCTAGTAGGTGTCTTTGTTGTTTGAGGGGACTAAAACCATGGATGAGACTTGTTTCGGTTGCTACGATATAAGTTTTATTGCGATTTTCTTCAAAAGAGGCGAGCACTAAATGTATAGAATCTAAACAACCAAAAAAGCGTTTATGGCTTTTTCTTCCTCCAAAAGCAAATGCTGTGCTTACTCCTTGCGTTGCAGAAAGATAGCGTATCCAGACATCATATTCACGAAAATTTCCTGTTTTTAAAAGGATAACTTGTTCTGTATTTTTCATAAATTTTTTTGTATTCTGATAGTCTTTGTAGAATAAAAAAAACATCAAAATTTATTTTCGAATATCCGTCATTTACGGATATTCTTTTTAGCTAGAAAATTTTAAAGTTTTAACGCTTCCAATTTTGAAATTTAAAGGAAGTTCTTCATCGTTCATTAAGATTTTTACTCCGCCTGCATTTCCAAGTCGTAACCACAAGTCATCTTTAAAGTTAAGAGAGAAAGATTTTTCTGGTGTTAATAAAAACCATTTTATATTTCCATCTTTTTGCTGATATTCGAACCAAACTTCTTCATCATTTTTGCTCATGAGTGTAATATCAGTTGTACCATTTCTTTTCTTCATGGTTTTTATTATTTGTGACGCCTTAGATGGAAAACGCTTTTGTGTTTTTTCTGCTTCAGGACTTTTTTCTGCTTCAATTTTAGGACTTGCTAACTCTAAAGCTTCTGCTTGCATTTCTGGATCTTCTGCATCATTTTCAGATACTTCATCTATTGTATTTATTGTCTCCATAGTGTTTATATCATCAACTGGAGTGAGTTCAATAATATCTTCTTCTTTAAGGTAAGATTCATCATCTGGAGAACTTAAGGAAAATATAAGTACTACAAAAAGAAGAATAGATATAGTTATGGCACTTAAAATGAGATGTTTTTTAGTGATTGTCTCAAAAAAAGAAGGTGTTGACTGTTCTGCGTATTCACGAAAAGAACAACATTGTTCTCTTTCTGGTGTATACCAATACTCAATTTGTGTTAAATAATCTTCTAGGTTTTCGAGTTTTAAAAATTTACCATAAGTTCTAGCAAAACCTTTTGCATATACAGGAGGAGGAAGTTGGTCATCATCGCCTTCTTCTAACGCAATAAGAACATTTCGATTTATACATGTAGCTTGAATTACGGTATCTAAAGAAATATTTTTTTTCTCTCTTTGTGTGCGTAATAAATTTCCAAATTCTTCTAATTGCATGTGATTTTCCTTATAAAATATTAAAGTCGAATATCTATTATTGCATTATTTTTTAAATCTTTAATAAAATCTAAAAAAAGTTCTTGTTGTTTTTGAGTCTGTAGTTCTTGTGCTATTAAATCTTGAACATTTTTAAGTGATTCACTTAAAAGGTTTTGTTCACTATCAACTCGAATAAGTGCATAATTATTATTTATAGGAAACACTTTTGTTATCTCGCCAACTGCTACATCTTTAAGTGCATTTTTCCATTCAGGAGCGAGCATTTGTATATTTACTAGCCCTATGCTGCCACCATTTTCGCTATTAGGACCAATGCTGAACTTTTTCGCAGCATCTGCAAAGCTGGTTCGTTCATTTTTTATATTCTTAGCTATTTTATTTAAATCGTCAGAGTCATTTAGTAATATCAAGCTCAGTTCATATGATTTTTCAAATGGGCTTATGCCTTGTCTGCGTGTAAATTCTTCTTGTATTTCTTTATCAGAAATTACAATATTATTTTGAATATTACGTTGAAGTAATTGGCTTTTGAGAATGTTTTCTTTTGTTTTGATAAAAAAATCTTCAAAAGTTTGATTTTGTTTAGCTAGTTCTTCTCGAAACTGTTTATTTGTTAATTTATTTTCTGTTATTATATTATTAACAATTTTCATTATTTGTTCGTCAGTTATGTTAATCCCAAGGTTTTTCGCCTCTTGCGCTAACAGTTTTTCATCTATCATTTCACTAAGGGTTGTTGTTTTTAGCGATAGATACTCTGCTTTCTCATTTTCATACAGAAGTTCTTTTTTTAATTCTGGATAGCGAGCTGCAAATTCTTGATTTAATTCGAATTCAGTAATTATTTCACTATTAACTATAGCTACTATTCTATCTATTATTTCGCCACTTTCTTTCGTTTCAGGCAGAACTTCTTTTATTTCACTCTGAATCTCATTTGTTTCAGGCAGAGTTTCTTTTGTTTCAGGTGTTGTTTCTTGATTTTTATCCTGAAGCTCTTTTGTTTCGCTCTGAGTTTCTTTTATTTCAGGCTGAACCTCATTGGTTTCAGGCTGAGCTTCTTTTGTTTCAGGCTGAGCTTCTTTTGTTTCAGGTGTTATTTCTTGATTTTCATCCTGAACCTCTTTCGTTTCAGTCTGAGCATAACTATATGAGTTAGTTAAAACACACAAAATACAAAGAATACCTACGGAATGTAATAAAATTTTCTTTGTTAGAAAAATATGTGTCAGATTTTTTTTCATGGTATTTTAGCTATTATTTATTTCTTCCAAGATGAGTAAAAGAAAAAGTATTTTTTAAAAGATCTGATATTTCTATATCAGCAGATTTTAAGGCAGTATCTAACCATATCTCATATTTATCTAATGTTTCTTGTTCTATAATAGCTTCTTCAATAAGAGGATATGCCTCTACTGGAGTTATAATTACTTGTGGATGTATTTTTAATAATATAAGCGCTTGATTTCTTCCATCAATTGTTTTGAACTCACTTATTTCGGTTAGTTTTAAATTCTTTGTTAAGCGTGTAAGAGATGCTGGTATTAAATCTTTAGGATATTTACTAATAAAAATATCAAGCTTAGGAAACTTTTCTTTAAGCTGTGCTAAATTTTTATTTCTTTGCCAAGCTCTTCGTATTTTCGTTTTATCTTCTTGTGATGTATTATAAAGAAACGCATATTCATATTTTTCAGCAAAAACAAACTCTTGCATATTATTTTTATAATAATTTTCAGCATCGGCATAAGCGACTTTTATTTGAGGTAAAATAAATTTTTCTACCAGTTTGCTTTTATTTAACTGTAAAGAAACTTGTTTACGCCAATTTTCAAGAGTAATATATTCTTCTAAACAAATTTCATTAAATGTTTCTTCATCTGGATAATTAGAACGAAGAAATTTTTCTGCATCCTCAAGTTCTTTTGCTTCTGGAAGAATATTATTTTTTTCTAACTCTTGACGTATTAACGTATGTATTATTAAATCTAAAGTATAATCTGCATATATTTCTTCTACTTCTTCAAGGGTTTTTGGATCATCGAAGATATTTTGTGAATCATAGCGTTCCTGTACATCGGAAAAATAAATTGCTTCACCATTTACTTTTGCTACAATACCATGTTCTTTTTTTTCTGTTCCACACCCAATAAGAAAAATAGAAAATAAAAAACAAAGTGATATTTTTTTTAGAAAAATAGACATTTTTACCTTAACTTACGGAATTCATTTATTATATAAATTTTATTTTTTTTTATAGAAGAAACACTTAACTAAATTATACTTTTTTTTAATCTTTTGCAAGTACTTCTAGTTCTAAAGATAGTAATTCTTTTAGAAAAAATTCCATGCTTAGTTCTACGGTACTTGCGTTTAATACCTTTATCTCCAGTCGTGCTGGTGGATAGATTTTTACATAATCCTTTCTTGTAAACACCCATTTCATAAGTTTTTCAGGGCTAAATTCAGTTATAGATGGATCCCAGTTAAATATACCTTTTTGAATACTTAAATCAGCACGAACTATTTCTTGCCGTGCTAAGTTGAGTTTTAAAAAAAGCATACTTGAAAAGTTTTTTACTTCGTCTGGAAGTTGCCCAAAGCGATCACGCATTTCTTGCACTTCTTCTTGTAGATTCTGCTCACTGCTTGCTTCTGAAAGATTGCGATAATAATGCAGACGCTCTTTGCTTTCCTCTATATATTCTGCTGGAATAAGCGCAGAGAAAGAAAAATTAACTTCTGGATTTATTTGGATTTTTACTTTTTCTTCGCCTGATAATTTTTGTACTTCTTCTTCTAATATTTCTAAAAATAGATCGAGCCCTATTTGAGCTATTTGTCCTGATTGCACCTCACCTAAGATATTTCCTGCCCCACGAAGGCGCAAATCTTCCATAGCAACTTGTAGTCCTGCTCCTAGATAATTTTGCTCGAGAATTACCTGCAGGCGTTTTTGGGTGAGTACTGGTAGCTTTTCAATGGAATCGACCAAGAAACACGCATATGCTTGTCTTTCGCTTCTTCCTACCCTGCCTCGTATCTGATACAGTTGTCCTAAGCCAAAATGCAAAGGGTTATCCACTATTAATGTATTAGCATTTGGAAAATCTAGTCCTGATTCTACTATGGACGTTGCGACTAATATGTCTATTTTCTGATGCCAGAACTTATGAAAGACATCTTCTAGAGGTTTTTCGCTCATTCGCCCATGCGCCATGCCTATTTGTGCGTTTGGAACGATTTTTGAGAGTTTTTCTATTATAAAAGGAAGTTTATCTATTCGATTATGCACCCAGAAAATTTGTCCACCTCTGTTTAGTTCTCTGTCTAAAATTTCTTTAATTGCTACTTCATCATACTCTAAAATACTCGTTTCTACAGGCTTTCTATCCTTTGGCGGAGTATCTATTGTGCTTAATCCCCGAAGACCGGAAAGTGACATCTGGAGCGTGCGGGGGATTGGTGTGGCAGAGAGCGCAAGCACATCTATATTTTTTCGAAAGTACTTTAATTTCTCTTTGTTTTTTACTCCGAAACGCTGTTCTTCATCAATAATCAAAAGTCCTATTTGCGGGATTTCTACATCTTTTGAAAGAATGCGATGTGTCCCTATTAGTATATCTACTTCTCCATTTGCTAGTTTTTCTAAAACTTCTTTTTGTTTTTTTGCAGGTACAAAGCGGCTTAAAAGTGCTATTCGTACAGGAAAAGCGCTCATGCGAGCTTGGAATGTTTTATAATGTTGTTCTGCTAAAATTGTTGTGGGGCAAAGCATTGCTACTTGTCGGCTTTCACTTACTGCTCGAAAGGCTGCACGCATTGCAACTTCTGTTTTACCAAAACCAACATCACCACAAACCAGTCTATCCATTGGTTCTGGTTTTTCCATATCTCGAAAAACATCTGCCACTGCTTGTGCTTGCCCTTCTGTTTCTTCAAAGCAAAAGCTCGATTCAAACTCTCTGTACATGGAGTCTACTTTTGAATACGTGTAGCCTTTAGCAATACGGCGAAAAGCATACATCTCTACCAGTTCTTTTGCTATTTTTTCTATTGCTTTGCGTGCTTTTGCTGTTGTGTTTGCCCAGCGTACACTTCCTAGTCTATCAAGGCTTGTATTTTCTTTTTCTGGTCCTTTGTATTTCTGGACTAAATTTAATCTATCTACAGGCAGATATAATTTATCTTCTTCGTGAAAAAATAAAAGCAAATAATCATTTGCAACGCTGCCAATTTTTAGGTGATGTAATCCCCCGAACCTTGCTAGTCCATAAGTTTTATGTACTAAGAGTTCGTTTATTACTAAATCATTGTACTGCTTCATACCTTCAAATGATTCTGTTGAAGTATGCGAGGTGCGAGTTTTTCTTTTCTCTGGTTGTAAGATATCTTCGCTTAAAATGCGGACATTGCACCAAGGGAGATAGTAGCCTTTTTTTAACTGGCTTGTTTTGGCAAAGAGCCCTTTTGCACCGAGGCTATAGTTATTTTGAAACGATAGATCTTCTTCGCTTGTTAGTTGTATAAATTTTTCTTGATTACGTGCTGTTTTAAAAGATAAGATGGTCGTATCTTTTTCTTTTCCCCATCTTTTAAGCCCGTCTATCATGCCTTTCCATGGGCGTTTTGTTGCTTCTGGAGTCCAAAATAAATCTTGAAAACTACTTATGCTTTCTTCTGTTAAACTGAGGGTATTTTTTTCTGTTGTGAGGGTTAAGTCTTCAAAAACAACAAGAGGTTTATTAAGCCACGCTTTTCTTGCATTTTCTACTGTGCGTAAAAAGAAGCTTTCGGGATATTTTTCTTTTTCATTTTTCTTTAAAAAGTCTTTCCAATTTTCACGAGTTTCTTCTATTTTTTTCTGTAAACTCTGCCCCCCCGATAAGATATATATAGAATCTTCTGGGAAATATTCTTCGATACCTACTGTTTGTTTGGAGTAAATTCCTGAGAAAAATGCGTGTTTTTTTTGGCTGAGCTTTTCTTCAAACTCTTTTTGTAGAACAAGTGATATCTCTCCTGTTTTTCGCATATTTGTCCAGTACTCTTGTGCTTCTTGCATGCTCTTATCTGTAAAAATTGTTAAGCTTGCTGGAAGTATAACACATTCACTTAAAGGGTCTATTGAGCGCTGACTTGCTATATCAAAAAGACGTATCTCATCTATGGTATCTCCAAAGAATTCAATACGTACTGGTTTTTCAAAATTGCTTGAAAAAATATCGATTATATCGCCTCGAACTGAAAAATCTCCATAATTACTGACGAAATTTTTTCGTGTGTAGCCATATGATATGAGAGTTTCTATTATTTCCTCAAGAGAAAAATCTTTTCCCTTTGCTAAATATAAAAAATCCTCTTGAGTTTCTTTTTGGCGCCATAATGGAATAAGATTATCTATTGTAAGCACAAAAATTCCATTTTTATGAATCTCAGAACTTTGGTACAAGCTACTGCATCTTTTCCCTTCTGTTACTGTCTCTGGATACTCTACTGTGTACGGAGGAAAAAATATCCAATCTTTTTTTTCTTTCTCTGATACTAAAATATCTACTAAACTTTGTAGTTGCTTGAGTTCTGTTATGCTCTTTACCAAGAGAATAGCAGATTTTCCTCGTTCATATAACGCAGAACAAAATAAGACTTGGCTTGCAAGCCCACTATTAAAGATTCGCAGATTATTTTTTTGATTAGTAAAAAAGGATTCGATTTCTTCTGAAAAAAACACTTTTACTCCTTGTATAAAAAACGCCCTGATTTATATAAAAAAAATCGTCTTCAGAAAAGACGATTTTAAAAATATAAGTGTAAGCTTATTATGACAATAAGCCTAGCGATTCTTTTTCTGTATAAGTTAGTAGCTTATCAAGATCGAGCAAAATGAGCAAGCGTTCTTCTAATTTACCAACACCGCTAATATATTCTGAATCACTGCCAGAAACAACAGCTGGTGGATGCTCTACAGTATCTGCTGGAAGACGTAATACTTCTGAAACAGAATCCACAATAAAACCGATTATCATAGTAGTAACTTCTATTACGATTATACGAGTATTTTTATCGTGTTTGTGTGCTGGCATGTTGAAACGTTTACGTAAATCTATAATAGGTATAACTTTTCCACGTAAATTAATAACACCTTCTACAAATTCTGGTGCACGAGGAACTTTAGTAATGCCCATTATACGGATTATTTCCTGTACGCTGAGGATATCTAGCCCAAATTCTTCATCACCTAAACTAAAGGTCACTAGTTGTATAAGATTACTTTCAAGTTTTGTTGCGCTGTCCATTTTATTTCCTATTTTTTATTTAAAATATTTATAATTGCTCAGAACAAATACGTTCTTACTTTCTTATTAATCGAAGACATTTTATTTGAACTTTTTTAACAAATAAAGTACTTAGAAATTCATAAATATAATCGGAGTTTACATATTATGGCTACATATAACGAAACAGCAACTATAAGTTTTTTTACTCATTTAAAATCATTAAACACAGAGCAATTGCTCGACTTTTGGACACAGTATGAAGAGTTACATTTTTCTTCTGATACACGTTCTAGTTTAGAAAATACGGATAATTTATCCTCTTTTTTACCAGAAAATTGTGAACAAATGATTTTAGAAGAGCTACAACTACGTAGATCGGAAGAGCACACGTCTGAACTCCAGTCA
>CAMQUX010000018.1 GCA_947037905.1 uncultured Desulfovibrionaceae bacterium
TTCATGATTATGATGGAGCAGTCCACCTTCATGCTCATAAACATCAGTTGCATAGCCTGCAATATGTCCAGAATTTAATGCGTCAAGAATAGCTCTTGTGTCAGCAGTAGCTCCACGACTGGTATTTACAATGAACACGCCTTGTTTTGTTTTTGCGAGATTTTCTTTGTTGAAAATATGCTGAGAAGTTTCGTTTAAATCAGTATGAATAGAAATAACATCACTTTCAGCTAAAAGAGTATCGAGCGATACATATTTTGCAATTTTTTTCACTTCATCATGCTGAATATTGTCTGTTACCATGATTTCTTTTGGTTTAAAGCCAGAGAAGCATTCCATAGTGCGCAGGCCAATTCTTCCTCCACCAATAATACCAATACGTTGATTGCGGACTTCTTTTGAGAGCAGTCCGCCAAGTGAGAAGTTTTGTTTTTGCATTCTAGTAAGCATAGTAAAAGAGAAATAGTAGAGAGTATAGCAAATTCACCAGCAGAATTTGGGGAATAGGCAGGCACGTTGGCGATACGAATACCTAGTTCTTGAGCTGTTTGTTTATCAATATTATCATATCCAGCTGTGCGGGTAGACATATAAGTAATACCGAATCCAGAAAGAATTTTTAACGTGCTTGCAGTAACTTCGCAACTACCGATAAAAATAACGGTCTCGTGTCCTTTTGCTAAATGTGCAGTTTTCTCAGATAGATAATCATGACAGATAGTAATATCCATATTAAAATGTTTTTCAAATTTTTTAAAGGCCTCTAATTCATCAGCACGAACGGCGTAAGCTATTACTTTCATGTTTTTTCCTTTTTTAAATGTATAAGATGTATAAAACAAAAGCACAAAACCTATAAAGAGTTTTGTGCTTTTGTTTTATTACGTAATATTTCTTAATATTAAATTACAATAGGTACAAGACTCCTTTCAAAACGAGAGGAACACCAATAGTAAGAATAATAAAAAGAATTAATAATGAACATAGTATATTTCCTTGATTGTATAAAATAACAAAATAAAAAATACTCGTCAATGATTTTTTAACATAATAAAATGAACAAAGAACAATGAACAAAGAACAATGAACAATGAACAATGAACAAAGAACAATGAACAATGAACAATGAACAATGAAGAAGAAATCAAAGAAAGAATAGAGAAGAATAAGGAAAAAGAATAAAATAAAAACCCAGCAGAATAAGAATACTCTGCTGGGTTCTTAAAACTAAAACAAGTGTAAAACGTATATATTATATTAAGTTAATATATTATATTAAGTTAATAAATACCATCAGTGTGACACGCAGAGCGTGTACAACCAACCATTTGTTGGTCATCGCCAAAGTTTTCAACATGGCAAGAAACACATGTTGGGTAACGAAGACCTTTTTCGTGCATAATTCTAAAGTACCATTTATAGCCACTTTCTTTTTCTATATTAAAATCAGTATGGCAAGTTGCACAACTTTGTGGTTCTTTACCAGAGTCTTCCTCCCATTTATGGTGACAGCTTTGACAGTCGTAACCAGTATGAGAAGAGTGATTAAACGTAACAGCTAAATCTCTTTTGCTATTACCTTCAATAAAGTTAATTTGTATATCATCAGGTCCTTCAAGTTCTTTTTGAGCAAAACTTGCAGTTATTGGCAAGGTAAGCACAAAAAACAGAACTAATGCTAAGCAGGGGTAAACAATTTTTTTATTCATAATATATTCTCTCAAAGATTCGTATTGCTAGTAGTTTGCTTATAAATTATTTGTTTATAGTCCAGCTGTATCAGCACTTAAGTACTCATAATAATCAGCAGGGTCGCCAATACCAAGAAATAGCACACGCACATCATCAGGATCTGCTATAAAAGCATCTTTATGTTTTTTGCGTACTTCAGCAAGTCGTTCGTAGGCAATCGCAAGCATTTCTTCTCTATCGCCAAATTGCATAACACCCATGGCACAACTTGTTACACAAGCTGGTTTCATACCATTTTGAACACGGTCTATGCACATATTACATTTAGACCAAACGCCAGTTTTTTCATCACGTCTTGGTACATTGTACGGACACATTTCCCATGGCTCAAGATCAATAGTTGCTGTTTTATCTGTATAAAGAACAGCCCCAGTCTTAGCATCATGTTCTACTGAATTTGGTACATACATATTCATTATAAGTTTACAAGATGGCTCAACACAGTGTCTGCACTGCTCTGGCATAAAATTCCAACGAATTTTACCATCTTTGTTTACTTCGTTAAAGCGTACAAGCTTAAAAGTTACAGGTGTTAAAGAAGGAGGATTTTGATGTGAACCCCAGTTTTTAGTCTTTACAGCAGGTAGATTTTTCCACTGTTTACAAGAAACTTGACAGCCTCTACATGCAGTACATTTAGTCATATCGATAAAAAATGTTTTTCCTTGCATTATATTTCTCCCTCTTGCCATTTACGAGCGTTCAACATAAAAGCTTTGTATTCTGGAATACCAGTATTAGGATCGCCAATACCTGCTGTTAATATGTTCGCACTATCACCACCGTCGTCAGGTGTTAGCCAGCCATAATGCCAAGGTAGACCAATCATATGATATTCATTACCGTCTATCTTAAAGTCTTTAATACGCTCTGTTACCATAGCAACAGCCCAAACTTTTCCACGAAGAGATTCAAGCGTAACTTTTTCACCATTTTTAACGCCAATCTTTTCAGCAAGAGCAGGACTAATCTCTGCAAACATTTGCGGTTCTAGTTCTACGAGCCAAGGTTCCCAACGTGTCATAGAACCTGTTTGCCAGTGTTCTGTAACTCGGTAGGTTGTTCCTATATAAGGGAAACGAGGATCTGCAACAGCTTTTTCTTCATCTTGGAAGTGAAAAGCTAGAGGGCTACTGAGCTGATTAGAAAACGGATGTTTTTTTAGAGGCGTTTCTAAAGGCTCATAGTATTCAGGAAGTGGTCCATCGGCAAGACCTGGTCCATATAATTGCCCAACACCATGCGTGCGCATAATAAATGGATTAATTGTTCCAGGAGCACTACCACCATCAGGTACATCACCAGCCCAACTGTCGCCAGTCCAGCTAATAACTGCTTTTTTAGGATTATACGGAACACCATCTAAATTTACTGATGCTCTGTTATAAAGAATACGACGGTTTACTGGCCAGCACCATGTCCATTTAGGATACAAGCCAATATTTGCCTGTTCTGGAGTTTGTGTTAAATCACGACTCATGGATTGGTTTCCGCTATCGGTATACATATTACAATAGAGCCAGTTACCTGAACAAGTAGACCCGTCATCTTGCAACAGTGCAAAACTTGGAACTTGATGTCCTTTATAGTACTGTTTTCCATTAATAACAGTATCTTTCATAAACCAACCATTTAAAAGACGTGCTGTTTTTCTTGGATCAAAATGTCCATCTGTTACCATATTATCAAAACTAAGTTCTGTTATTGGTTTAGCGTGCACTCCGCCTTCTTCTTCGTAGAGTTTAGCCACTTCTTCCCAAAGTTCATGGAAATAATGCCCGTCAGTAAGTAGTCCATTTAAAGGTTCAGGACCAGCATAACGCCACTGTATCCAGCGACCTGAGTTGGCAATAGTTCCTTCTTTTTCAATGGCAGATGCACAAGGGATAAAGAAGGTTTCTGTTTTAATTTTAGAAGGATCCATTCCAGGTCCTTTCCAGAAATCACTTGTTTCACACTGGAAGATATTAACATTCACCATCCAGTCAAGTTCTGTAAGCGCTTTACGCACTTTATGCGTATCTGCACCAGAGCAAGCTGGGTTCATGCCCCAAATGAGCGCGCCTTCAAATTTACCATCATACATTCTATCCCAAAGTGGAAGCCATGAGTATTCGCTCGCTTTATACGAATCAATACGAGGAAGCATTTGATATCCTTCTTCTGGTGTCAGATTAGAATACATAGCTTTTAAAAGGCTTGCAGAATATTTAGGATAATTTTTCCACCAGTTAGCACTTTTAGGATCGTTACTAACAGGAGTATTTACTTTATTATGTTGTTCAAGAGTATCTTGTCCTGCAAGAGGAGTTTTTAAGTATCCTGGAAGGATATGGAAAAGTAGCGCTTGGTCAGTAGAGCCTTGCACGTTACACTCTCCACGAAGTGCGTTAACACCGCCACCAGCAACACCCATATTACCAAGTAGTAACTGTACCATAGCCATGGCACGGATATTTTGTACACCAACAGAATGTTGTGTCCAGCCCATAGCGTACATGATAGTTCCAGCTTTTTTAGCAGTACCAGTTGCACTGTAAATGCTATAGAGTTTTGTGAGCTCTTGAGTAGAAAGACCAGATGCAGAACTTACATTTTTGAGTGTGTATCTACTATAATGTTTTTTTAGTATTTGAAATACACAGTTCGGGTTAGTAAGTGATGTATCTTGTTTAGGCACACCATCTGAGGTAGTTTGAAACTGCCATGATGATTTATCGTAATTATCTTTTTCTTCATTTAGTCCGCTAAAAAGCCCGTCGTTAAATTTAAAATCCTTAGAAACGAGATAGCTTGCGTTGGTATAATTTATGACATAATCATTAAAATATTTTTTATTTTCAATGATATACTTCATTAGTCCGCCAAGAATCGCAATATCTGACCCTGGTCGAAGTGCTGCGTGGAAATCTGCCTTAGCAGAAGTACGAGTAAAACGAGGGTCAATATGTATAACAGTAGCACCTTTTTCTTGTGCTTTAAGAACCCATTTAAAGGAAATAGGATGGTTTTCAGCAGGGTTACTGCCCATTATAAGAACACAGTCACTGTTTTTAATATCAATCCAGTGATTTGTCATCGCGCCACGTCCGAACGACTCTGCCAGAGCCGGTACAGTTGCGCTGTGTCAGATGCGCGCTTGGTGTTCAATATACACCAAGCCAAGGCTGCGCATAAAAGACTGCATAGCCCAACATTCTTCATTATCAAGAGCGGCTGAACCAAGGGAGGTTATGCCCATAGTTCTGTTAACAGTTTGCCCTTTATCATTTTTTTCTTGGAAAGTTTTATCACGAGAATCTTTGATAAGACGAGCCATACGTTTTTTACAAAAATCCCAGCTTTTCACTTCCCATTTATCGCTAAAAGGTGCGCGGTATAAAAGCTCAGATGGGCGATCAGGGTTTTCTGTTAGTTGGAAGGAACTAGCGCCTTTAGCACAAAGACCTCCGCGGTTAATAGGGTGATCAGGATCTCCCTCAACATTAACAGCACGCTTTGTAGTTTTATCAGTTGCTACAATAAGCCCACACCCGACTGAGCAAAAAGCACAGACAGAGGTGGTTTCTTTCGTATTTTTTAGTTTAAATGTTTTTGCTTCTTTAGTTAGCTTTTCTTTTAAAGGAGAGCAGCCAAGACCAAAGAACACACTGCTTGCTGTTGTTACAGCAGAAACTTGGAGAAAGGTTCTTCTTTTCATAGTATATCACCATAATATTTAGTTAATAGGTTATTTCGTGAAAAAAGTATTCACTCAAATATTTATCTAATAGTCCAAATACTATAACTCAGATTTAACAGTAGGTAAAGTATGAAAATGAAATTTACTATGTCAATATTGACATAAACTAAAATGAGTGTGTGCGTGAAATTCTGTTAATTATTTCCAAAGAAAGAAAAAATAATAAGATATATTTTTTTACATGAGAAACATTTACAATTTTTTTTTGCTCTGTTACGCTAAAAAAAACATTCAAGGAAAAATATGTATTTAGAGCAAGAAATGAAATTTCAAGTGCGAGACCTAAAAGTTATGCACACTCTCTTAAAAGAGAAAGCAAAAATGCTAGAAGAGCCATTTTTTGAAGAAAATACGCTCTACGATACTATAGAAAAAGATTTACTAAGACAGAGAAAAATAATCCGTTTACGAAAATATAATAACAAACGAATCTTGACGCTTAAGGGAACGCCTCTTATATTAAATAATATAAAAATATGCGAAGAGAATGAAGTTGAGCTGATGTTCGGTTCAGATTACGTAAAAATCTTAGAAAAACTAGGCTATTTTAAGCTTAGTAGCTATGAAAAAGTTCGCTGGTTATGGAAAAAAGATGATGTGCTTATCTGTTTTGATTTTCTTCCTTTCGGATGTTTTATAGAATTTGAAGGGAGCATAGAGGGCATATTATCTGTAATAAAAGATTATAACTTTTTAGCAGAAAATGCATTAAGCGAAAATTACCACTCGTTAAATGCAAATTTCAGGGAAAAAAATAATTTACCAGCAGATAGAAGTTTTATTTTTTCAAAGCCATGTCGGGAAATGCTAAGAGCAAACCCAAAGGCTGTTTTTTTAGAAGAAAAATATTATACAATGCAAGAGATGTTTTTAGGGTAAATTGTAAAAAGAGGTGTATAGTGACATTAGCGGATCCAAAAGCAAAAGAAAAAGTAAAATTAAAAGCCCCTAAGCTTTATAAAGTGCTCCTTTATAATGATGATTATACATCAATGGATTTTGTAGTGGCGGTAATTGAAAAGGTTTTTTACAAAACCGAAGAAGAAGCAACACAAATAATGTTATCCGTACATGAAAAAGGGCGAGGTATTTGTGGAGAATATACAGCAGAGGTTGCAGAAACCAAAGTGCATATTGTTCATGAATTTTCTCAAAATGCAGGTTATCCATTATTATGTACAATGGAAGAGGTGTAACTATGTTTAGTAAATCAGTAGAATATGTATTACGTGGCGCAACAGAAGAAGTCATTTACCGTAGACATGAATATTTAACACTTGAGCATTTGCTTTATTGTATCGCAAAAAACGATCCAGGAACAGCCATACTAGATGGTTGCGGGGTAGATGTTCTTACTTTGATAGATGATATTGAGTCTTTTTTTGATAAATTTGTGGTAAGTGTTCCTGAATGGACAAACCATGATGTTTTTCAAACCATGGGAGTGCGAAGAGTTCTTCGTAAAGCTCTTTGGCAGCAAGAAGCATCAGGAAAAGATTTTGTAGAAATTGGAGATATCCTTGCATCACTTTATGAAGAGCAAGAATCGTATGCAGCAAGTTTTTTACTAAAACAAGGCATTGACCGTTTAGATATTTTGAAATTTATTTCAAGAAATCCAGATTCTGAGTATCTAAAGAGTAAAACTCCACTGCAACTAGATGAAAATCGAGAAAAAATTGAAAACAAAGAAAGAAGTGAAAATAAAGAAACTGCTGGTGCAGAAAACGAGCGAGATAAAGCTAATGCAGGCGAAAATTCAAGTGCAAAAAAAGTTAAAGATGATAGTGCATTAGGACAGTACTGTCAAAATCTGACAGAAAGGGCACGTTTAGGTAAAATAGATCCGCTCATAGGTAGAGAAAATGAGCTCGATAGAATTGCGCAGATTTTAGCAAGGCGTAAGAAAAATAATCCTATTTTTGTAGGTGAATCAGGCGTTGGTAAAACGGCACTAGCAGAAGGTTTTGCGCTACGAATAATAGAAGGAAATGTTCCTAAAAAATTCCTACAAAGTGAAATATTTTCGCTCGATATTGGTTTTCTACTTGCAGGAGCAAAATATAGAGGCGATTTTGAAGAACGTTTAAAAGCAGTTCTTGATGAATTAATAGAAGATAAAAGAAATATCCTTTTTATAGATGAAATTCATACACTAGTAGGTTTAGGAGCTGTTGGTGGTGGTAGTTTAGATGGTGCAAATATTTTAAAACCATTTTTGTCATCTGGAGAAATCCGCTGTATGGGCTCAACAACATACGATGAGTATCGTAATAATTTCGAAAAAGATAAAGCGCTTTCTCGTCGTTTCCAAAAGGTAGAAGTGGCAGAAGCAACTGTTCCAGAAACAATACAAATACTCAAAGGTTTAGCGCCACATTATGAATCTTATCATAACGTGAGCTATAAACAAACAACCTTACAAGCAATAGCAGAACTATCAGGGCGATATATTACAGATAGATTCCTGCCTGATAAAGCGATTGATGTTATGGACGAAATAGGCTCTTTCTTTGCCATTAGAAATAAAGGCACGAAATCACGTTCTGTTTACGTATCAGATATTGAAAATATGATAGCAAAAATGGCACGTATTCCACTTGCTCGCTTAGAAACGAGCGAGGTTATGAAGCTACAAGAACTAGAGAATAATTTGCAGAAAAAAGTATTTGGGCAAGAAAAAGCAGTACTGCAATTAGCACGAGCAGTAAAGCGCTCAAAAGCAGGTTTAAAACCAGCAACACGCCCAGCAGGAAGCTTCTTGCTTGCAGGTCCAACAGGGGTTGGTAAAACAGAGCTTGCAAAACAGCTTGCAGCAGAATTACAAGTTGAGCTTTTACGCTTTGATATGAGTGAGTACATGGAAAAACATGCTGCAGCAAGGCTTATCGGCTCTCCTCCTGGCTATGTTGGGTTTGAGCAAGGTGGGCTTTTAACTGAAGCAGTGCGAAAAAATCCGCAGTGTATTCTTCTTTTTGACGAAATAGAAAAAGCGCACCCTGATGTTTTCAATATATTACTACAAGTAATGGATTATGCGACCTTAACAGATAATACTGGACGAAAATCAGATTTTCGTCATGTGATAATACTCATGACCTCAAATGTAGGTGCAAGAGAGGCCTCAGCTCGTAAAGTTGTAGGTTTTCAAGGGGAAGGTAATACCCAGATAGCAGCAGGAAAAGACGAGGTAACAAAAGCATTTGAAAATACCTTTAGTCCAGAATTCCGTAACCGTTTAGATGGCGTATTATATTTTTCTGCACTTTCACAAGAAGTTATGGAAGATATAGTCGAGAAAAATCTTAAATTAATGAATGTTGGTCTTGCAGAAAAGAAAGTGAACATAAAACTTTCTAAAGATGCACGGGCTCTTTTAGCAGAAAGGGGATACGACTCAGCGCTTGGAGCACGCCCAATGGGCAGGCTGTTACAGACTGAAATAGAGAACCCACTAGCAGATGAGATTCTTTTTGGAAAACTACAAGCAGGCGGTAAGGTGCTAATAGGTGTAAAAGATATTATAGAGGAAGCACCTAAAAAGAATACTGGCGAAGTGTCAGGTGATTTTGTTTTTGACATTACCCCTTCAAAAAAGTTTGAAGCATTTGAAAAGAAGATAACACTTGCTAAAAAAACTTCTATAGAGAAGAAGAAAACAAGTGATAAAACCACAAAAACGCAAAAAACATCTACTAAGAAAAATAGTACAGAGCTTGCGTAAGTAAAAAGTGCGAGTGTATATTGCCAAGAAAAAATCAATATATACAAAATTAAGATAGAATACAGTGCTTATAAAATTATAGCAGTGATGATAGTTATAGCAGTGATGATAGTTATAGCAGTGATGATAGTTATAGCAGTGATTATAATTATAGTAGTGATTGTAACGTTATATACGAAAATAAACAGCCAGAGGATATATCCTCTGGCTGTTTATTTATGATTATTTGATATGAAAATTATTATTATATTTAAGTTCTTTATTAATGAGCATTATTTTTAGTTCTATAGATAATTTGTAGTACCTAAAAAGTGAAACAAGCAAAAATTATATTATTTGAACTAAGAAATACTTTATTTAAAACGTAAACCGCAGTGCTATTACAGCCTGATGACTAAATATTTCACTAGTTTTAAAAACTACTTCATCAGTACTAGATAGAGCTAGTCTTGTTTCAACAGGGTGAAACATGGTAAAACGGTAACCAAGGTCAAGAGCCATAAAATTAGTTAAATCAATCACAAGCCCTGCATGCCCGCTTGCTGCAAAAGTTTGCGAATATTCTTTATCAAAAGAAAGATTAACAGCATTAACACCTTGTACGCCTACATCTAGCTGTGTAGTATTAAAAACCATACCAACACCAGCTCCAAGGTAAGGAGTGAAGTTACTACTGTTTGCATAGTCTATAAATAAATTTATAAATACTGTTTGCGATTGGGTTGAAAAATCAACAAGCAAATCAGTAGTTGTAGTACCTGTAGAACTAGGAGGAGCAGATATACGTACGATTGAGGTGTCTTCTAAGGGAGTTGTGGTGGCGTATTCTATCTCAAAACGAAGCTCCATTGGGATTGGCAATTTATATATTCTTCCAAGAGCAATTGCATTACCAAAAGTATCATCATGAAAAAAAGGTTTCAAAGTTGGATCAAGATCAATCCATCCTGTTGTATCACTATGAGCATAAATAAATTTAGGCGCTATATAGAGCCCTTCTGCATATTTGTATTTAAAAAGCCCTTTTGTTTTTTCTTCTTTTTTTTCTTCCTCTGCATGAGCAAAAGGGCTAATAGTTACTTGTAAAAGTATTAGTATAAGAAAGAAAAACTTAAAAGAAATTTTCATTTAAAGACCTCATTAATAAGTATAAAAGATACATAATTAAACCTATAGTAATTATACTATTAAGTCTATCTATATTAAATTGACCTAGGGTAAGTCACTGATATATTAATTATTTTATTGCTTATAATATGCGATTACATCGTATTTATGAGGTTGCACCATACTCGAGATATTTTTTTTATAGGCGTAAATTAGTAGTTTTAGTAGTTAAGGGTAGTAATAGCAGATAAAAATGGCAAAATACTGTTGTAACTAAGAATAATAGCCTATTATGACTAATAAAAAGAGTGAATATAAGTAAGAAAAATAGCCATAGTGCCAAGAGCAATAATTATAGCTAAGAATAAGCAATTATAACTAAAAATAGCCAATCGTAGCTAAGAATTGAAGCATTTTCTCAGAATGAGAGCGGTACTTTTCATATTTTTCTGATTTTTCAAAAGTACGCTGTGCATTTAGCCAGTCTGCTTTTTCAAAATAACTTATTGCTAAAAAGAAATAGCATTGACCTAGCGTGTTATCAAGTTTTTGAACTTTTTTCTTATGTTCTTTCTCTTGTTTTTTCTCGTACTCTTCGTATCGTACTTTCTGCATATTTTTTTCTTGTTCTTTTTCGCTCAGTTTTTTTAGCGCTTGCATATTTTTTTCATAGTCTTTTACTAATTGAATTTTCTCTTTATCAGCAAAAGATATAGCCAATAGAAACGCATCTGTTGCTTTATTATATTTTTGCTTTGAAAGGTAAATTTGTCCTTTTTGCAAATAATAGTACATTTTTTTATGTTCTTTTAAAAGAGTGTCTAAAACGTGCAGCGCTTCATTTTTTCTACCTGCAAGTAAATACTGCGCAAAAAGTTCTTCTTTTTTATTAAGAATTTTTTCCTTAACTGTCTTAATTTCTTGCTTAATTTCATTCTCTTTATCTTTTTTTATTCTCTCTTTATTTCGTTCAGTTTTTCTTTTATTTTGTTCTATCTTTTCTTCACCATGAGCATTGATTTTTAATTTCGAAAGCACATCTTGCTCTAAGACTATTTCCTGCTCTAGGGCAATTATCTGCTCTTTCATTGTAGTTGTGGCTAAAAGATTAGTGCCTATGAACTGATAAAGTGTTTGTAAAAATTCAAGTTCTTGCGCTGAAAGTGCTTTTAAGGACTTAGCGATTTGAAAACTTGTGATAGCACTATTATAATCCTTTTTTTCAAGATACGCTCTTGCAGAAAGTTTCCATAAGGCACTATTTTCAGGATAGATTGGATTATATTTTTCAAGAAGAGTGAGCATTTCTGTAAACTTTTCTTCTGCTGCATAAGCTGTGGCAAGTAAAATTACCCACGATTCTTTAAGGAGTGTTTTATTCTCTATTTTTTCTAGTATTTCTAATGATTTATTGATGTCATTTAAGTGATAATAAGCAACTGCTGCTTGATAATATAACTCATAACGAGGAGTTTTCAGCTCATTTGCGATGTTTAAAAAAAGAACAGCCGCCTCTTGATATCTCTTTTCAAAAAAGGCTACAAGAGCAATATTAGTACGTAAATCAACATCTTTTGGGTAATATACTAAGCCTTTAGTATAAATATCAAAAGCCTCTTTTGTTTTTTGTTCTTCTAGATAAAAATTACCATAGAGAATATACGCTAAAACATGCGGTTTTTCTTTTTTTATAAGGTATTTTAGCAATATCTCTTTTGCCTTATTTCGCTTTTCTATTCTTTCTTTTGCTATTATCTCTTTAGCTAATTTTTCATTTGCCAATTCTTTAAGATATATTTCTTTTTTTCTTTTCAGATTCTGTATTTCTGCATCTTGTATTGTAGTATTTTTTGCATTCTCTATGTTTGTGGGACTTGCATTAGTTGAATTTTCATTTTTAGAACTCATGCCTTTAGAGATAGTGCCTTTAGAACTTGTGCCTTTAGAATTAGTATCTTTAAAGCTTGTATCTTTTGTGTTATTTTCTTGAGTCAGAGTAGTTTGAGACTTTGCTGTTTTTGTATCTGTTTCATTGATTAGCTCAAAAACTTCCTCAAATATTTTCAAATCTTCTGAGCTAATAGGAGTCTTTTGCTGTTCTGCAAAACTAGCAGAAAAGCTGCAGAAAAAGATGAGCAGTGATGCAGGTAAAATAGATACAGCATATATTTTTTTTGAAGAGAAAAACTGCATGGTTATTCTCGCTTAAACTGTATAGGAAGGCGTGCTTGCCATTGTACAGGGATATTATTTCTTGTGTTTGGCATAAATCGCCAGCGAATAAGTGTTTGTAAAATACTTTTCTCAAACAGGTGGGAATATTCACTTTTTACAACATCAACTTTTACAACATGTCCTTTTTTATTTATTAAGAGATGCACGTCAATGACGATTATTTCGCCTTTAATATCATCAGCTTCAAAAGGATACAGTGGTTTTGGTGCATAAATTAGCTCTGGTTTTGTATCGAGCTTATTTGCTTGAATATACTTATTTAAACTTGGAGTACTAAGAGTATTACCAGCGTTACTAGTGCTTAGTCCAAGCTCATTTTGAATAGTTGGGTAGATAGGGGATAAGCTTAAACATGGGTTTAGTTGTTGATTTTTTAGAAAATCAAAATTAAGAGCCTGAGCATTTTTTTGCTTTAAGCTTGTAAAGTCAAAAGAGCTAAAGATTTCTTGCGGGATTTCTTTCGCAAGTTCTTCTGTTTCTTTCTTTTTTTCAGGGGCATTCTGATTAAGTTTTACAGTATTTTTGTCTGTATTTATTGTAAGTAAATCTGTTTGCGGAGCTGTAAGATAAATGGGTAAAATAAATAAAAGAAGAGTCAGAAAAAAAGCAATGAGCGAGATGAGCAATTTTTGTTTTACTTTTTTTCGGATATATATTTTTTTGAGTGCATTTTTATTAAAAAAATGAAAATTTTTCATGCTAAATGCTCGGTTATTTTTTTCTGGTAGAAACACTTATATTTTCTAAATCTGCAAGAGTACAAAGATCAAGCACTTGAACTAGCGTACCACTTTTTGCGTTTTTATCTGCTGCAATAATAATGTTTGGATTGACTGTTTTTGCTTTAAAATTTTCTAAAAAATCTGGAAGATGACGTATATCAACGCTCTTTCCTTCAATCCAAATGAGATTCTCGGCATCAACACCAATAATAAGATTCACCTGCTCTTTTTTCTCGCTCGATTCTGCATGAGGCCGCTCTATTTCTACGCCAGATTCTTTAACAAAACTTGTTGTTACAATGAAAAAAATGAGCAATATAAATATCATATCAATGAGCGGTGTCATATCCATAAGAGCTGTGCGTTTTTTTCTATATCTGCCTTTGAGCATCAGAAATCCTTTTACTTTAGAGAGCGTTTACTATGTTTATATCTGTTATATATAGATAATTTTTAGCTTATATAATACTGAGTAATTTTATGGTATCTATCATTATTACAAGATTATTTAATATTAGATTTGTAACTCATTAATATTATTATTGTATTTTATAAAGTTGAAGTTTTAATTTTACACACTTTAGTTTCTGCACACACACACACACACACACACACACACACTCTCTCTCTCTCTCTCTCTCTCTCTCTCTCTCTCTCTCTCTCTCTCTCTCTC
>CAMQUX010000019.1 GCA_947037905.1 uncultured Desulfovibrionaceae bacterium
ACGCGATAGAGAAGGCTTAACGCAGATTGTATTTAATCCTGATGAAAATAAAGATGCTCATGAAAGAGCGCACGCTCTTCGTTCAGAATATGTAATAGCTATTAAAGGGACGGTATCAAAGCGTCCAGCAGGTATGGAAAATAAAGGAATGTTCACAGGCGAGGTGGAGATTCTTGTTACGCAGTGGAAACTTTTAAACACAGCAGAAACAGTTCCTTTTTTAATAGAAGATAGAATAGACACAGCAGAATCGCTTCGTTTAAAGTACCGTTATTTAGATTTGCGTCGTCCTTGTCTTGCGCAAAATATTATTCTTCGTCACAATGTAAGCAAAGTTATCCGCCGTACATTAGATGATAATGAATTTTTAGAAATAGAAACCCCAATGCTCACTAAAAGTACCCCAGAAGGTGCAAGAGATTTCCTTGTTCCATCACGAGTAAACTTAGGCGATTTTTATGCACTTCCTCAGTCGCCACAGTTATTTAAACAGCTTTTAATGGTCTCAGGGCTCGAAAAATATTATCAAATAGCACGCTGTTTTCGTGATGAAGATTTACGTGCAGACAGACAGCCTGAATTTACACAGGTAGATATCGAGATGAGTTTTTGTTCAGAAGAAGACATAATGGGTCTAGCTGAAGAAATTTTATGCAATGTATTTAAAGATGCGCTCGGTTTAACAGTTGAAAAATCTTTCCCACGCATGACATATTTTGATGCCATGAGAGATTATGGTGTAGATAAGCCAGATGTACGTTTTGACTTAAAACTGCAAGAATGTAGTGATATATTTGTAGGTTCAGACTTTAAAGTATTTGCGCAAAGTGAGCTTGTAAAAGCGTTAAGACTGCCAAAAGGCGCAAGCATGAGCCGTAAAGAAATAGATGATTTAACAACATTTGTAGCAATTTACGGAGCAAAAGGACTTGCTTGGATAAAAATAAAAGAAGACGGCGAATGGCAATCGCCAATAGTTAAATTCTTTAGCGAAAAAGAAAAAGAAGATTTAGTAAAACGTACAGGCCTAGAGACAGGGGATATAATCTTCTTCCAAGCAGGCGATGCAGATATGGTAAATAGTGCTTTAGGTAATTTACGCCTACAGCTTGCAGAAATGTTCAAGTTAATTCCAGAGAAAACATTTGCGCCTCTTTGGGTGACAGATTTCCCTCTATTAGAATACAACGCAGAAGAAAAAAGATACACAGCAAAACATCATCCATTCACAGCCCCACAAGATGGGCAAATGGAACTCATAGCTACAAAACCAGCAGAAGTACTTTCAAGAGCATACGATCTTGTTTTAAATGGTAGCGAAATAGGCGGCGGGTCTATTCGTATTCATAACGCAAGTATGCAAGAAGCAATGTTTGCAGCACTTGGTATAGATGAAGAATCTGCCAGAGAAAAATTCTCGTTTCTTTTAGATGCGCTTAAATTTGGAGCACCACCTCATGGCGGTTTAGCTTTTGGGCTCGATAGACTTGTTATGATTTTAGCAGACGCAAAATCAATACGAGATGTTATAGCGTTTCCAAAAACAGCAAAAGCAACATGCTTATTAACAGACGCACCGTCTTCTGTAAAAATGGAGCAGTTACGAGAACTAGGTATACGTGTGCGAGAAAAAGCTAAGACAGAATAGAAGCTTTGAGAATAAAAGCTGTAAGAAGAACATAGGCAAGAGTGAAATCTGCAAGAATAAAGTAAGCAATAATAAGCTTAATATGTAAGTATGTAATATAAAGAGTAAGTAAGGATAAAAAATTTGCTATGATAATATATCAAATAATTGGACTTTTAATTCTTCTTCTATTTTATGGTGTATACATAGGAAAGATGTATTCTCAGCACAGAAGGGGAATAAAGATTCATTATCTTGGGAGCAAAAAAAAATCTCAACGCGCGCATAATATAGAGCAAGTACTCAAAATAGTAACTTTTCTGCTTATTTTTGTAGAGCTAATTAGTATTTATTTTGCAAGTAATTCTTTTTTAAACACAGGCTGGATTGTAGCAGGGCTTGTAATATCTGCTATTGGCACGGGATTATTTATTTTTTCTATGTACTCTATGCATGATAGTTGGCGTATAGGTGTTAGTAAAAATGAAAAAGTAACTTTTGTACAAAATGGTATTTATTCAATAAGCCGCAACCCTGCATTTTTAGGCTTCTATTTACAATATATTGGCTTGCTTCTTGCTTTCTTTAATATGGTACATTTAGTTTTTGTGCTTTGGGCAATAATAATGCTACATTTACAAATACGCCAAGAGGAAATTTTTTTAGAAAAATCACTTGGTGATGAGTATATTGAGTATAAAAGAAAAGTGAAAAGATATTTTCTTTTTTGCTAAATGAATGAGCAAATTCGCCAGATAGGTCTTTTCTTTTTCAAGTAAGAATTTATATAGTAGTATAAAATTTAGAAAAAATAACCGCTACGCTTAAAAAATACTCTGCGTAAAAGATATTTATGCCAAGCTAATTTATACAGAAAATACGCTACAAATACTCTGTTAAAAAAATATTTTGATTAAATAATACTATAGAAAAACCTTCGCATAAAAGATATTTTCGCAGAGCGTATGTGTGTGAAATATGTTTCGCCAAAAGATATTTAGCAAGAAGATTTTAATATACTTTATATAAGTATATATAATAAAAATCTATGCGTAAAAAATATACGCAAAAAAAAGTAAATACGATTAGAAAAGTAAATACGATTAGAAAATAATCTAAGCAAAAATTGAGAGAGGAAACTCCACATGAAATTAGCAGTTTTAACATGGCCAGATCCTAATTTGGCAAAAATAGCAGAGCCAGTAGAGGCAATGACTCCAGAAATTGAAAAGCTCATTGATGATATGATCGAGACTATGTACGCATCAAACGGAGTAGGACTTGCTGCACCGCAGGTAGATAAGCTTATTCGCTTAATAGTAATGGACGAGTCAGGTCCTGATGAAAGAGAAGCCTTGCAAGTATATATAAATCCAGAAATTATGGAAAAAGAAGGCAGTATAGATTATGAAGAGGGCTGTTTAAGTCTTCCTCAGTATCTAGGAAAAACTAAACGCTTTGAAAAAGTAACAATTAAAGCAAGAAATCGTAACTGGGAAGAAATAACAGTTACTTTAGATGAATTTGCATCTATTATAGTTCAGCATGAGATGGATCATTTAGAAGGCAAAACAATCATAAATTATGCCGGTCCATTAAAGCGGAGTTTGTATCAGAAAAAAGTTAAAAAGTGGCTGCAAGAATAGAATAGAGAACAGTATAATAATTGGAAAAATATAATAATCGAAAAATCGAACAATAGAGAAATCGAACAATAGAGAAATTAAACAATAGAGCGCTAGCTAGCAAAGGCATAGCATAATAGAAGAGATACGAAGCTCACTTAAAAAACATCTTATGCAGAAAATACATATAGAAAATTAGAAACGCAGATAGAAAATTAGCAATATAGAAATGTAAAAGACACATAAATTACTCAAGTAAGAAATAAGTATTTGAATAATATTGAGATTGTCTACTTGAGCAATATTGCAAATCAGTAATCTAGTAAAATAATAAATAATAGAGTAGTAAAATGGGGAAAAGTCTATGCGTGTTGTTTTTATGGGCACACCAAATTTTGCTTCAAAAATTTTAGAGAGCTTATTAAAGAGTGATACTTGCGAAGTTGTAGCAGTGTACACTCAGCCCGATCGTCCAAAGGGCAGGGGAAAAAAAATAAGCATCTCTGCAGTAAAAGAATTAGCAACTGAAAAATCACTTCCAATTTTTCAAGTGGAAAATTTCAAGCAAGAAGAAGATGTTCTGCAGCTAAAAGCACATAATGCAGATCTTTTTGTGGTTGTAGCGTATGGTTTATTACTTCCTCAGCAAGTTTTAGATATCCCTAAACTTTTCCCGCTTAATATCCACGCATCGCTTCTCCCGCACTATAGGGGAGCCGCCCCCATTGAGCGTTGTATTTTAAATGGCGATAATACAACAGGTATTAGCATTATGAAAATGGAAAAGGGGCTAGATAGTGGTCCTATAATGTTACAACGTGCGCTGCGAATAGCAGAAAATGATACGAGCGGACAAATTTATGAAGAGCTTGCACTTTTAGGGAGTGATTTAATACTTGAGGCAATTGAGCGTATTAAAAAAGGAACATGTGCGTTAACAGAGCAAAATGAAGATGGTGTAACGTATGCAAGTAAACTTACAAAAGAAGATGGTTTTATAGACTGGACAAAAGATATAGATGATATTCATAATAGAATTAGGGCCATGTCTCCTCGCCCTGGCGCGCACTTTTTTTGGAAGAATGCAAAAGGTGAAGATATCCGCCTAACACTTGCCTCAGGGGAGCGAATTGAGCGAGAAACACAAGAAATAGCAGGCACAATATTAGGAGTCGAGGACCATAAGCTTCTAATAGCATGCAAGGGTGGAGTGTATTTAAGCCCACAGGTAAAACCAGAGGGACGCTCTTTTATGAGCCCTAAAGATTTTGTTTGCGGATATTTAAGGTCATAGTTGTGAGTTTTATAGAAATTTTTAAAAACGAAAAAGAAAAGAAAGGTTTTTTAAAAATATTCTTGGGCGCAGTTTTTTTATTAGTGCTGGTTCTCTTTTTATTTTGGGCGCTCGTTTTTTATGGAATACAAAATATACCATTTGTATCTTTTTTCGTAACAGCTTTATTTTTAGCTATTGGAACACTTACTTTTTTAAGTGTTTTTTCTTTTTTAAGCACAGTATATACAGGTAAAAGTAACTGCCTTAGCAAAAAAAATCGGGGTATTCTATTAAAAGTATATTTACCAATTATGATTTTTTTAGGAAAATTTATAGCACGTACACGTCGTGAAATATGGCGTTCTTTTCTCTCAATAAATAATTTTCTTATAGAAAAAGAATTAGGAAAAATACCTAGCAAAGACTGCTTGCTTATTTTACCGCACTGTTTACAAAAAAGTACCTGCCCTTTGCGTTTAGTGCAAAATGTTTACGCCTGTAAGGGCTGTGGAGAATGTTGCTTAAAAGATATCATAGCCATTTCAAAAGAGCTTTCTATGCCCCTTATTTTAGCAACAGGAGGCACAGCAGCACGAAAAGCAGTAAAAGAGCATAAGCCAAAGCTTATTTTTGCAGTTGCGTGCGAGCGAGATTTAGCAAGTGGCGTGCAAGATAGTTATCCGTACCCTGTTTACGCAATTTTAAACGAACGCCCATTTGGCGACTGTTTAGATACACACGTGCAAATTGGAAACATTCAAAAAGCTTTGAGCCTTTTTGTGAAAGAATATAAATTTTTGTAAGCTGATGAGTTGAAGTATAGCAAGCAAAAAATAAGGAGCTAAAAGTAAAGAGTCAAAAATAACGAGCTAAAAGTAAAGAGGCAAAATAACAAGTCAAAAGTGAAGAAGCAAAAGTGAAGAGTAGAAAAGAAGATTCAATGGCTAATACAAAGTAACGAGCCAAAAGAGATAAGTCCAAAGACAATAATTTAAAAGAAGAGTTCAGTTAAAAAAGATGAATTTTAAAGGGCTAATTCCCAATAATTGGGCTAAAAATAATAAAAAAAAAGAATAGATGGGTTTAGAAAACAAAATTTTAAGCTGAGTAAAACAGCAAAAAATAGTCCAAAATATGGGATAGAATAGCACAGAATATGTACAGAATATTTTGTGCTATTTAGTTTTTTAAACTATTCAGTATCAATATTATCTTCTTCTTTTATCTGACATTTTCTAAAAAGAGTACTTCTGTTAATTTGTAATTTTTCAGCAGCTTTATTAATAGACCCATATTCCTCAATGCTCTTTTTGATGATATCTTTTTCTAAGTTGCCTACGATATTTTTAAGAGAGCCAAGTTTTAAGAGATTACTCAGTTGTGCATTTTGTGTTTCTTTGAGTTTGGCTAAAGAATTTTTCTCGAGCATATTACTTGGTAAATCATTAAAATTAATAGCGTCTGTATTTGCAGTTACAATAAGACTTTGAATAAGATTTTCAAGTTCTCGCACGTTTCCAGGCCAAGGATATTTTTCAAAAATACTAAAAAGTTCATTTGTATAGCGGACAGTTTTTTTGTATTTTGAGCAATATTTTTCAAAGAAAAATTCAGCAAGTGGTTTAATGGACTGTGCTCTTTCACGAAGTGGTGGAATAGTTAAAACAGCTACTCGTAGCCTATAAAATAAATCACTTCTAAAATTTCCTTTTCTCACCTCTTCTTCAAGATCTCTATTTGTTGCAGCAATAATACGCACATCAATTTTACGAGCTCTTCCCTCACCCACACGGGCAATCTCTTGATCTTGCAGTACTCGCAAAAGCTTTCCTTGTAGGGCTAAAGGGAGCTCTCCAATTTCATCAAGAAAAAGAGTACCCTTATCGGCAAGTTCGAAATAGCCTTGTTTTCCTTTAGCGCTCGCACCAGAAAAAGAACCAGGAGCATACCCAAAAAGTTCCGATTCTATAAGATTTTCAGGAATACTTGTACAGTCAACTTTTAAGAACGCATTATTTTTTCGTGTACTTTTTGAATGTATAAAATGAGAAAAAACATCCTTCCCAACGCCAGTTTCGCCAAGCAGTAACATAGTTGCGTCGGTAATTGCGATTTTTTCCATTTTTTCTAAAATATTTCGCATGTTCTCATCATCACCAATTATTGGTGTGCCGTCAGTTTCTAAATTAAGCAGTTTCATTTTTCCTAAAAAATTATCCATGCTTTCTTTTTGCTCGGCAACTTGCTCTTTTAACTGTGCAATAAGTGTTACATCACGTGCTATGGTCACAACAAATTGAACATTATTAAGCACATCAAAAACAGGGCGAGCATTAAGTGCAACTTCCACTTCTCCCCGTAATTTCTGCACTGTGCTTGCAGGCTTTTTTGTATTCACTACTTGCGGATTTAAAACAACATCAAAAAAACCTTCTGTTTGCAAATCTGCAATATTTTTTCCTATTATATTTTTTGAGTCAATGCCCGCAAGCTTTTCATACATCTGATTGATGAAAAGTGTATTTCCGTCTTTGTCGGTAATATAAATGCCATCGCCTATGACATTTAAAATATTTTGAAGCTCTTTAGTTATGAGCATGCTATTTTTCATAATGATTTTATAATCCTTTTAGAAACCTTTTTCAAAAACGCCGAAGCCCATAATAAATAACACAATAAAAATAAGCCGCCTGTAGGAAGTGTTTTTCATGTTTTTAGAAATACGCAGTCCAATAAAAAGCCCGAGCACAACAGCTGGCAGCGATGCAAGATAGAGTAGGAAAGATTGTTTATTAAAAAGTCCACCGCTTGCTTGTGCAAGTATTACAATAATACCTGATGTCACAAAAAAAGTAGCAAGTCCACTTTTCACACGGTCCTTATCCCAACCGCTAAGAGCTGCGTAAATAATAAGAGGTGGACCATTTATTCCAAAGCTTGTCCCAAAAAATCCTGAAATAAGCCCCACAAGATATCCCCAGTGACGTGAAATAACACGCATGGTTTTCGTCTCAAAGAAAAACGCCCAAACAGAATAGAGCATAATAAAAGAGCCAAGAATTATTTTAAGCGCACTTTCTGGAAGTGTTTGTAGTAGGAATACTCCGAAAAAAGAACCAGGAATAAGCCCGACTATGAGCGTTTGTATTCTTTTAAAGTCTATATTTTTTTCAAGCGTGAAAATAACTTGCAGATTAAGTGAAAGTACAAGAAGAGTAGTAGCAGGAACAGCAATGGGAATTTCTATATAGCGTGAAATAAAAGGCATGGCGACCATTGCAGCACCAAATCCAGTGATACCATTTACAAGCCCTGCAAAAAACCATGCTATGATAGATATGGCGTATTCCATGAAAAATATTCTCCTTGAGTATAGAATAAAATCAATTTTTTTGTATGATATAGCTATTATTAGATAAAGAAAAGTTTTTTTCCTCTAAAGCAGAATAAAATTTGTATGTTTGTATGTGCACAGTAAAAGTTGTGCGAGAATGAGAGCATCAAGATAAAATTATTATAAATAAGGGTGATCGTTTTAATTTAATAAAATGATTATAAAGAACAAAGAACAAGAGTATTAAGAAATTAAAATTAAAATTTAGATGAAGATTTAGAATAGGATTAAAAAAAGAGTATTAAGAAAGAAAAATGAATAAATGAATAAATGAATAAATGAACATGATAATATATATGATAGGTGAGAATAGTTTAAGATAAAATTATAAGCAATAAAAGCACAAATAAGCAATAAAAGTACAAACAATACAGTCTATGAAGAATAAAAAAGGGAAGTAAATTACTTCCCTTTTTATTATTTTTTGTTCTAAACAAGTACTTTTGCTTTTTCAGTTTCATCTTCAGTAAAGTCCCATGTCACATTATGTGGAGGGAAGTTTTCTGCAAAGAAACGTGGAAGACGGTCGTCTAATTTTGTGAATCCTGCTTTTTTATTAAAAGCAAGCTCATCAGTTAAGCAAGTTATTCCTAAGTTAAGAATATCATCAACGCTGTAGTCTTGACCAGTAAGAGCAGAAACCATTTTCGCCATACAAGGAACACCACGTTCATCGTCAAGTACTGCAAAAGCAACAAAAAGACAAAGACCTAATGAGTCAATTGCAGCAGTTGCAATTTGAAGGTTTTTAGATATTTCGATATTACCTTCTTTTTTAAGTCCATCAACAGTACCACCACAGCTAAGAAGGTTTTGACAAACGCTGTATCCAGCAGTATGGTCTCCGCCCATTGGTGTAGTTGCATATGTTACTCCAATACCTTTTACAGCACGTGGATCATAAGCAGGTAATGCTTGGTTTTTTACAGTAGGAATACGGTCAACACCAAATGCTGCTGCAGTAAAGCCTGTACCGTTTCCGATAATGCGTCCTAGAGGTGATTTTTTGCCCACTTCTCTTAATAGATTAAGTGCGCCTTCAGCGTCACCCCAAGCTATAACGCCTGCTTCCATTGCCATAGCAAGGGAACTTGCCATTTCAATTGTATCGATACCGATTTCATCACAAGTTCTATCCATAGTTGCGATAGCATCTAAATCATCGATTAAAAGATGCGCTCCAAAGCCCCAGATTGTTTCATATTCGAAACCTGTAGTTAAGAAATTACCATCTTTGTCGTTATATACTTGTGAACACTGAATGATACAGCCAGTATGGCAACCATGTTTAACTTTACCCTTACGTTCAGTAATAGTATTTGCTAATGTTTCGCCACAGATTTTTTCAACTTGATCAAATTTGCCTTCACGAAAGTTTTTTGTAGGAAGAGCGCCTGCTTCGTTAACAATGCTAACAAGAACAGCTGTACCATATGCTGGTAACCCTTGAGAAGTTACTGGGTGTTTTAAAAGAATATCAGTCCATTCTTTACGAATTTCTTTTAAATCGTCCATATTTGCAATTTCAAGTTTTTGATTTGAAGTTGCAGTATCAAGAAAAATAGCTTTAATTTTTTTAGAACCTAAAACAGCACCCATGCCACCACGTCCAGCTGAACGAGTAGGTAGTCCTTCAGGATCTGAGAACTGGATTGTTGATGCTTGTAGACAGCATTCGCCTGCAGGTCCAACCATTGCAGTTACAGCTTTTTCGCCAAATTTTGCTTGTAATTTTTTTTGTGCTGCATAAGTTTGCATTCCTGCAATTTCGCCTGCTGGTAAAAATTCTACTGAATTTTCATTGATGCGAACAATAGAAAAATCATCAGTTTCTGGTTTATCTTCAAAGATAATAGCAAGTAGCCCAAGTTTTGGAAGAGTTTGTGCGAACTGTCCACCAGCATTACTTTCTTTAATACCTTGAGTAAGAGGAGATTTAGCTCCTACAGATAAACGTCCTGAGTTAGCAAGATTTGTTCCTGCAAGTATTCCTGCTGCGAAAACAATTTTGTTATCGCTAGAAAGAGGATGTGCATCAGCTGGAACTTCTGTGTTGATTATGCGAGAAGTTAAAGCTCTTCCGCCAAGTTTTGCATAAGTTGTAACATCTTCAAACACATATTCTTTTGTGCGAGTGTTAATACGTAGAATTTTTTGTGCCATGGTGAACTCCTACTTGTTAGTACGATTAAAGGATTTTCTAATTTTTTTCTGCCTTAAGTTTATTATGAATGTTTGGAGCATAACATATTTAAAATAAAAATCTACAATTATTTTAGCATATTACATATGCTCAGAAATACATAATACAAAAAAGTATTTGCTAGCTTGCATTTTTTGAAAGGGCTATTTACACTATAAAAAATAATTAGGGTTATTTTGATGAAATCTTGTAATATTAAAATCTGGGAAGGATATTTGCTGTTAAAAACATCTAAGAGAAGTATCAATAAGAGTGAAGAGTGAAGAAGAAAGAAGAGTAAAAGAGACAAATAGATATAAGTAATGAGTTAGGATAAAATATTGAGTAAGAAAAGAGTATAATACGAGGGAATTATGATAAAGGTTAAATTTTTTGCGCAGTTACGAGATGTAACAGGACACAAAATTATTGATATGGAATTTAAAGGAGATGCTCTGAGCTTAGTAATACAGGTTTGTGAGCGATTTGGAGAGGAGCTAAGAAACTATTGTTTAAAAGATGGGCATTTAGATGAAGATATTCATGTGATGATAAACGGGCGAAATATTGTCTTTTTATCAGGTGAAGAGACGCAAATAAAAGAAAATGATGAAGTAGCAATTATTCCAAAAGTGGGTGGTGGTTGATAGTTAAGATTCTGTTTTATTTGTGATAATTTTGCAATAAGCTAGCATAAATAACAATGTTTACACTTTAATAAATGAAGTAAGTGGACTGGTTCAAATTGGTTTGATATTTTAGGCATTCTATAAGTTTTGATATTTATTAAGCAGTAATATTGCTGATTTAAAAATGAGCATTTAAAAAATGTACAGTTTTTTAATTTTTACTTAGATATTTTTGCTATTTTGAAAAATATCACTTTAAAAATATTATTTTGTATTTTAACTGAATTTATTTACAATAAGCACTCTTTTTAAGGTAACATATCTTTTAAACTAAGCGCTTTTACTATCATTAGAATATAAAATTTCTCTGAATATATTTGGAAATAAACATATGCGAAAACAATCTGAAATATCTCAAGATAAAAATAAAATCCTTTCAAAAAAGGACGAAATACTCAAAAAACTTTCCTCGCATACTCAAGAAGAAAAAGGCTCTCAAGTCTTATCAAGTGATACTATAGCACAGTTTGCAAGGGAGTATACGTGTTCTTTTCTGGAAATGGAGTGTTTTTTACTCGAGCATGAGATAATGCCACTACGCTATCAACGAAATTTAGGAAGTTTTGGTTTTTTAGGACAAAAAAAGATACTTGAGACAAGAGTTGCAGTGATCGGCTGTGGTGGTCTTGGTGGAATAGGTGCTGAATTGCTTTTAAGAGCTGGTTTTGAGCATCTTGTACTTATAGATGGGGACACGTTCTCAGAAAGTAATTTGAATCGTCAAATAGGCAGTACGGAAGAATTTTTAGGACAAAACAAAGCAGAAGTACGTAGAAAACAATTACTAGAGATAAATAGTCATGCGTGCATAAAAGTTTATAAAGAGATGCTTACAGAAGAAAATTGTGCAGAGTTTTTAGAAGGTGTTGATGTTGTTTTTGATGCGCTTGATTCTTTTTCCGCAAGAGAAATAGTATACACCTATGCAGAGGAAAAAGAGAAAATTGTTGTGCATGGTGCAATTGCTGGTTTTCACGGGCAGGCAGCGTTAGTTTTGCCAGAAAATACGGTCTTAAAAGATTTCTGTATAAATAAAGGCGATGGATCTCAGAAAGATAAAGGGCTTGAAGATAAATTAGCTAATCCTACTACAAGTCCAAGTAGTATAGCAAGTTTACAAGTAGCAATGCTTATACAATATATACTTGGTAAGAAACCAGTTAAAGAGGGTGTAATTTTTCTTGATATGGAGAATTTTGAAATGGATTATTTGCAAGTGGTTGACTAAGTGTAGATAGTCTAAGTCATATTCGGTAAATATATTTTAAAATACTAGAAGTTCAAAACTGAAATTTTTAAAACTCAAAGCTTTTATATTCAGAGCTTTGATAATCGGGGATTTAATATAAAAACAGAAAAGCAAAGGTATATATCTTTGCTTTTCTGTTTTATTCAAATATATGATACTATAGAATTATTAATTAAGTACCTATTAAAATCTACTATCTTCAATTTCTACGTAGTTAGGATGTATAAATTGAGCTTTTGGGAATCTTTCATAAGGGCCAAACATTTTTCGTAAGTATGCATCAGGATTATTAGGTATTTTTATTTGCATTCCTTCAAACTCTGCATACTTAGTTGGAAAAATTGTTTCATTTTTATGCGAAATTTCTTCAAGCATTCTATTTTGTTCAAATAATACACTGTCTTCTAATTGTTTATGTGGGAAAAATTCTATAAATCCTCCATTACCTTCGGTGAAGCCAATTCTAGTGATAAAATCATGAGTGCGAAGTGCAAATTTTGGATCAAGATTTTCATCAAGAATAGAAAGAAATTTTTTATACTCGTCTTCCATTATAGCAATATCAATATCATAATCCCATGGGATACACTTCCCATCGTGACGTACTACTCCAAGTAAACCTCCGCCATCTAACCAGTAGTCGATATCACATTTTTTACATATACGAGCAAATTCTTTAAAAACTTCAAGGCAATTTTGCTGGAGTGTTTTCATTTTACCAATAGCTGGTCTTGCTTTTGCTGGGTCGATATAATAGTCAATCACAAGATTTTGCCTTATTTCTATGCTAGATAGGGTTATGTTGTGTTGTTTAGAAATAACGGCAGTAAATTTTTGATTTTCTAAAAGAATTGGTAAGCTCTCGGATATGAATGCTATTTTCTTTGACATGAACCCCATTTTTTCTTTAAGGCGTTTGTTTTCTTCTAGTAGCAGGTCTTGCTTAGCATTCATTTCCATAAGAAGATTTTCAATGGATGTATGTTGTTCGTCATTTATATCTTTCATAATAAATTCCTTTTTATTTATGCTCTTTAATTGTTCATAATAAATGATACTCATTCTAGTCAAAAAAACATTTTTTCGCTCAGAATAATTTGTATAATATAAATATTCTATTCTATTTCTCTTCTATATTTTCATAGAAATCCCAATAACTATATTTGCTGTTTGGATTAACACTAACCCAATCAGTAACATGAGCTCCTTTAGAGTCTTCTTCATTTATATACGTATCAAGGAAAGTATATTCTGGAATTCCATAAGTTGGTAGCCTTTCCCATGCACCAACCTGGTTTCGTAAATAATTATCTATGTCATTTGGAACTTTTGCTCTAATATTTTCAAATACTTCATATTTTAGAGGAAAAATAACTTGTTTTGGGATTATCCATCTTCCGCCCTCTAAGCCAAGATAATGTCTATTTTCCTTTTTAAACTCTTTGAAAATAAAAATATCTAAAAAAGGTTTTCTTTCTTTAGGTAAAAATAGTTGAGAATTTATTCCTAGCTCTTCTAGCTTATAGAAATAATCGAAAGGGGTAACTTTAAATCTTTCAGGATTCAATTCTTCTTTAGCAATCTCAGTGAATCTCAAAAATTCTTCTTCGCGCATTGCCACATCCACATCGTAATCCCAAGGGATATATTTTCCATCATGTCGCAGTATTCCAATTAATGCACCACCGTCTAAC
>CAMQUX010000020.1 GCA_947037905.1 uncultured Desulfovibrionaceae bacterium
AGTTCGTTTTCGCTTGGGTTTAGCGTGCAGGTTATGATGAGCAGTTTTCCTTTTGGCGCGAGCACGGTGAAGGTATTTGTGAGGATATCTTTTGCGAGCACGGCTAGGGTGACGAGATCATCTTGTGTTCTTTTGTATTTTATATCAGGTCGCCTTGCTAGCACGCCGAGTCCTGAGCATGGCAGGTCTAGGATAATAGTTTGCAGGCTGTTTATTAGGAACGGTAGTTCTTTGTTTGCGGCACACTGAAAAACGGTGAGTTCTTCTAGGTCATTTTTGAGTGCCTTTAGACGTCCTGTATGCACATCGCTTGCGAGTATTGTTGCTTGTGGTAATAGTTCGTGAAGTATTCTTGTTTTGCCACCACGTCCTGAGCATGCGTCCCAGATGGGCGAGAGAAAATTTTCTGGCTTAAAGTGTGCGAGTGTTTGGCGAGATACAAAACTTCCTCGAAGAAAATTATTGTTAAGCTCGCTTAAAATTTCTGGAGTATAGCCTGCTGGAAAAGCGAACGAGGTATTTTGTGTGGCTATGCAGCGTGGGTCATTTTTAAGTATTTCGATAATTTCTGCGGGGGTATCATTTGCTAGTGTGATACTTTTTGCAGGTGCTAGCGCTTGATGTTTAAGATAGGCAAGGGCAGTTTCTTTTGGGTACGAGTTAAGCCAGAGCTTTACTATCCACTGTGGGCAGGAATAGAAATTACTGAGGGTTTCCATTTCGCAAGTATTTTTTGTGTAGAATTCTTGGTTTAGGTAGAGGTTTTCTTCTTGAACTTTTGTAATTTTTCTAAGCACTGCATTAAAAAGAGGTGCTAATTTTTGTTTAGCAAAGGCTTTTTTTGCGTATTCTACAGCCCAGTGCACTGATGCATAATGTGGTATTTTTTCTAGAAAAAGAATTTCATAGCTTGCGATATTGAGCGCGAGTATGGCTTTTTGTGGGAGTGCTTGTGGTTTTTTTAGGAAGCTTGAGAGTATAAAATCTATGCGAATTTTTAGGCGCAATGTTCCGTACACGAGCTCTGTTAGGAGCGCTTTATCTTTTATTTGCAGTGAGTTTTTTGTGAGAGTATCATCTACGGCAGCTTGTGCATCTTTTGGAGCATAGAGGCAGGTGTGTAGCGTATCTATGGCGAGCGCTCTAATAGGTAGTTGCGTGGGAGCTTTTTCATTTTGCGATTGATTTGTCATAGATTCTCTATAATATCAAAATGCCATGTATTTCCGCTAACGATTCATTTTGTAAACAATTCATTTTACAAACGATTAGTCTTGCAAAGGAGTCATTTTTCAAATGAATCTTTTTGAGCTTGCTAGTTCTTGGTGGAGCTAGTTTTCAAGAAGAAAATACATGGCAGTTTATTTTTATTTTACGCTTACAAGGTTTAGGTCGAAGGTGAGGTCTTTGCCTGCAAGTGGGTGGTTACCATCGAGTGTTACTTCAGTATCTGTCATACTTGCTATAATAACATGCGCAACATTTCCGTCTTCAGTATTAACTTGAAGCATCATGCCGATTTCTGGTTTAATATCAGGTGGTAGCTGTGTTTTTTCTACGGTCATGTTCATTTGCTCGTGTCTTTCACCATAGGCATCTTTTACAGGAATAGTAACAGTTTTGCTTTCGCCTGTGTTCATTCCTAGAACTGCTTTATCAAACCCTGGAATAACGACTCCAGCGCCAAGTATAAACTCAAGAGGTTCTCTTTCGAGGGAAGAGTCGAAAATAGATCCATCTGCTAGTTTTCCTGTATAATGTATGCTGACTGTATCTCCATTTTTTGCAGTGGCCATTGTATTCTCCTATTTGTTTTTTTATATATAATTAGAAATTAAAAGATAATTTCTCTCTTATGAGGATAATATTTTCTTCTGCTCTTTTATTTGCTTTTGCGTTTCCTTCGTGCAAAATATTTAGCAGTAGATCTTTGTCTGCGTCAAAAACAGCTCTTTTTTCTTGTATTGGGGCAAGGAAAGCTTCCATAGAATTTATGAGTATTTTTTTGCAATCAACACAACCTATAGATGCATTTTTACACGAATCTACAATCTCGGCGCAAGTATTTTTATCCGTTAAAAGTTCATGATAAGGATAAAGATTACAAATATGCGGATCGCCAGCGTCAGTTTTTCGTGTTCTATTCGTATCTGTTAGCATGCTCATTATTTTTGGTCGAATGGCATCTAGTGGCTCTGAGAGCGCTATGGAGTTTCCGTAGCTTTTGCTCATTTTTCTTCCATCTAGCCCAAGTAGCTTTGCATCATTTGTGAGCACTGCTTTTGGTTCTGGAAAAGTATCGCCATTGATGTAATTAAAGCGTCTGGCAATTTCTCTTGTGAGCTCTAGGTGTGGGAGTTGGTCTTGCCCAACAGGAACAGCACTTGGAAAATAGAGTAAAATATCTGCGCTCATAAGCACAGGATAGCCAAGAAATCCGTAGGTGTTTAAGTCTTTTTGTACAAGTTCTTGACGAATTTCTTTATATGTAGGGTTGCGTTCAAGCCATGTGAGTGGCGTGAGCATAGAAAGAAGCATATGCAGTTCTGCATGTGCTTTTACTTGCGATTGTTGAAAAATGATAGATTTTTCAGGATCAAGTCCAATTGCGAGCCAGTCTTTTAATAGTTCTGGCACAAAGTCTTTTATGCGGTGCGGGTTTGTGTATTCACTTGTGAGCGCATGCCAGTCTGCAATAAAAAAGAAACATTCATTATTTTTTTGTAGCTCTAACCAGTTAACAAGCACACCAAAAAAATGCCCAAGATGAAGAGGTCCTGTTGGGCGCATGCCAGAAACTATACGAGGAAGATTATTCATAAAAGCTCCAATTTATCTAATTTATAGAATTTATCTAGTTTATCTAATTTTCTAATTTGTCTAATTTAGCCAAGCGAAAAACCGAAAAAACTTACAAGAAAGTTGAGTGGTGGGAGGATTAGATGTTGTCGTAAAGGGATTCCTACATATCCTGTAACCCAGAATATTCCAAAAAGAATAATAAGCCCGTATTTATCAAAACTTAGATATTTAAAGGCAATTTTCCCTGGTAGAAAAACTGCGATGAGTTTTGAGCCATCGAGTGGTGGGATAGGCAGCAGATTAAATACTATAAATATACAATTAATAAATACACCTAATTTACAAAAATCAAAAAGGCGTGGAAATTCTAGAACAAGCTCGTTGCGAATGAGAAAAAATGCGCAGGCGGAAAATATAGAAGCGAGCAAAAAATTCATAGCAGGTCCTGCAAGTGAGACCAAAAATATGCCGCGGCGAGGATTTTTAAAATACATAGGATCGATAGGTACAGGTTTTGCCCAGCCAAATTTTAAGATAAAAAGAGCGAGCGTTCCGAGTAAATCGAGATGCATAATAGGATTAAGTGTTAATCTGCCTGCATTTTTAGCAGTAGGGTCACCTAACAGGTACGCAACATAGCCATGTGCAACTTCGTGCAGTACAATAGCGATAATAAATAAAAGAGCACTGCTAAGAATGCTGTAGATGAGTTCGAAACTTGGCATGCCTATTTTTAGCATAGGACGACACTTCCCTGCAAGGAAATACTTTGCAGGAATGAGAAAGAATAGAGGCAGAAAGAAAAATTAGAAAGAAGAAAAGCTAAAAGAATAGAATCAACAGAGCAGAGTTAATAAGACAGAAAAATTAAGCTAAAAAATCAAGTTTGAAAAAACTAAGCTTGAGAGATATTTTCTAGTATAAGTATTTGAGTGTAAATTAGGGGCAGTTAACAATATTCAAATATCATAATATATTATCCTATTTGAGTAGGGAAAAAAATTTAAAAAAATAGAGCTAACCACCGATGGCAGACATGCGTTTTTGGCAAACGGCATTTTTCTTTTTATCTTGTAATAATTTGTAACCGAGTGGTTTATTTTGTAGTGTTTCTAGAAAAATATTTTTTATAGCCTCGTTAGGATCTTCAGCATGTAAAGCGTCCATGAGCGAAGTTTCTGTGTCGGAAAAAAGACAGCTACGGAGCATGCCTGTAGATGTTATGCGCAGTCTGTTGCATAAATCGCAAAAATGAGCAGATAGTGGCGAAATGAGTCCTATTTTTCCCATACCGTCTACAATTTGATACAATTTTGCAGGACCAGCAGTGGCGCTTGTTTGCTCTATGGCTTCAAGCTCGCAAAGCTCTGAGATGTTTGAGAGTATTTCTTTACATGTCCAAATTTTTTCTGGCTGCCAGTTATTATCACCAATAGGCATAAATTCAATGAATCGTAGTTCAATTGGGTGTGTTTTCGCAAGTTCTATAAAGGCAGGTAAATCTTCATCATTAACACCTTTCATAGCAACGGCGTTGATTTTTACATGTATTCCTGCTTCAATAAAAAAGTCAATATTTTCACGCACTTTTTTAAAGCTATCTTCACCTGTTAGGAACTGAAAAACATCCTCTCGCAAGGTATCCAGTGAGATATTTATCGTATTTAGGCCGATATCTTTTAAAAGAAAAATTTGTTCTTTATCAAGAAGAGTTGCATTTGTGGTTATTCGTAAATCTATGAACTCCCATCTTTTTTTGATTTCTTGAGCAAAATCTATAAAGCCTTTTCGAGCAAATGGTTCGCCACCAGTCAAGCGTACTTTATGAATACCTAAGCTTTGAGCAACATCTATGATTGTAAAAAGTTCTTCGTAACGGATAATATTTGTATGCGATATGAACTCTGGAATCGTAGGCATGCAGTATTTACAGCGTAGATTACATCTGTCTGTAACACTGATACGTAAATAGTTTGTGACTCTATTAAAGTTATCGAGTAGTTGTGCTGCCATTTAAAATCCCCAGACTGACCACGTGGCTCTTTTATATTTTTTATCAGCAAGTGCGTGGTCTAGCACTAAACTTTCTAAGTCTGCAAGTGGTGGGACGCTTGTTTTCCCTGATGCTTTGAAGTCCATAATCTTTATATAAAAATTACATTTATCACACGCCTGTACTCGGTAATCTGGCAAGCTATCGTGCGTAAAATTTTGTAAGGTTTCAGGGTCGTCGTTATTACAAAAAATACAAATAAGCCGTTGTATTCTATAGTCCGTACGACAAATACCACAGTGTGCAATGCGTGCACCTTCTGCTGAGGTATGACGTAATTCATTTATATATGGGAGGCTTCCACAAACTGGGCATGTTCCGTGTATAAAAACATGATCTTCAGGAAGTGCGAGCGTTTCAAATGCTTTTTTTGCAGTAGCTTGTAATGCTGGGTAAAGTGCACAAAGTGCTAAAAAATGGATAGTTCTTGGTGCTTCTGGAGTATTGTTATCCATATCTTGAAGAAAATTTTCGTCATTACGCAAGAAAGCATCAAAAATATCTTTTAGGATAATTTTTTTTTCTTCGTAAGCTGAGAGAATATTTTCAGCAGCAGTTTGCATATTTACATCATCTTGCTTTTTCATAATAGCAAGTAGTTGTAAAAAAAGTGTTGTGGCATGCTCTAAATCGTATGGAAATTTATCGAGCGCAAGTAGTGGAACACCTTGTAATATTTTGTCCAGAGTTTGTATGTCTTTTTGTGGATAAGCAATAGTTGGCAGAGTTTCTATAGCTTTAAGTTGTGTGATATGTATCTCTTCTATAAAAGAAAGCAATCCTTTTGGGAGCAGTTCTTTTTCTTGCATGAGCGTTATTTGATTTATAAAATCTTTATCTATAATTGTAGTCATTTTTTTTCCCTTTTATTTATTAATACGCTGAGAATAAATATATGTAAATGCAGATAAAATAAAAAGATGCATTTTACTTGTTTTTATTTTTATTTATGGTTGAAAAATAATTTTCAGCCGTATTTTTTTCAAACTTTTTCACTGCATATTTTGCTATAAGATTTTCAATATTTTTGAGGTATTGTTGATAATTTGTAAGATAAAATGGGAGAACTCGTGAAAAATTATTCCCCACAAGTCCATTAATAATAAATTGTGCGATGACTGTTTCCTCTTGTAAAATTCTTTGAGAAACAAGAAAAATTACTTTATCTTCTATATTCATATGTGCAATATATTGCTTAATAATAGTATTTCCTCTTGGTTGATACATCCAAATATATAACATATCAAGAGCATTTATGATAACTACATGCTCAAGATCACTATTAACTTCATGCATTTCTTGCAAGAATTCTGTTGGTTTGTTCATAAAATCGAGCATATCTCTTTCAGGATAGAGTACTTCTAAATCGGAGAAAATATCTTGAATCTGCTGCAGTTTTTTTCCTACATCTCTTTTTCTAAGATATAAGTTATTTATTCTGTCTGCAAAACCTTCAAGAACTCCAGCCCAAAGATCAGATGCGAGCTTAGAAATTATAGCAGCAAAGCGCTGTAAAATAATATCTACCTGAACACTTCCTGCAAGGACTAAGAAAAATGCAAAGATTTCATTAAAAAGGAGCGCAACTGGGACAGATAAAACACTGCGGAAAAAGTTGCCAAAAGCAACAGTTTTAGAAAATCCTCTGAAAAGGTTATGGCTTGTGATGTATGTTCCGTTAATAATTGCCATAATAGAAAAGAACAAAATAGGATTTGTACTTGTTGTGATATCAAATGTGTTTTGCAAGAGAACTATTTTTGTAAACCCTTCAAGAAGCGGAACAGAAAGCCCTGTGTAAAAGAGTGAGTCTGCAATTCTATCCCAATTAACGAGGGCATGCCAGCGGAGCAGAGGAGACCTGCGAAGTCCTCCAGAGCCAAGAATAGACTGCATAATATTTCTAATTCCAGTAATACTAAACCAAATAACTGCGCCAAAATAGCTTAAAATCCACCATTCTTTTGTTAAATAGAAGGTTAAAAATGCAGGCAGAAATCCTGCAAATATCTTCAGCCAATTTTTTGTCGAAGTATTAAGATATTTTAGTGGAAGATACTTTTTATTTTTTTTGCTAACTATTTTTTTATTAAGAGTAAAATTTTGCACATCTCTTTTTGCAGAGCCACCAAGAGGGATAATATTTCCCGTTCCTCCAGTATTTAAAGTGAATTTCTTTATTTTCCAAGAGTTTATTTTCTTAAAAGAAAAGGAAGAAAAAGGAGGAAATTTTGCAAGAAAAGAAGCTGTTTTTTTTGCGAAAATAGAAATATTTTCTTTAGGTATAAAACGGATAGACCTTTCTAGTTCAACAGTTGCAGGGATAGATATAGTACCTTTAGTAAATTTAATAGCTTTTCGGCTAAGGGTTTCTTTTACAACAAAACCCATGCCATAAGCTGAAGCAGAACCACCTGTAGAGCCACTTCCTATTCGTGAATGTAGTGGATTTATTTTATAAAAACTTTTAAATTTATTAATATTTTGCAAGATTTCTTTCATGGTATCTTTGCACTGCGAAGGTTCACCTAAATTTTTGAGGCTTAGGTTTGAAATAATATACAAGAGCGTTTTTTTGAGGAAATACGAGTTTTTTTGATTTAAATAGCTACAAAACTGATTGATAAGTGCAGATTCTTGCCATGCAAGTTTATTATAATATTTTAGGTCGAAAATATGAATATGGCTAATATTTCCTCTGCAAGTATAGAGTATCTCTACTGCATCTTCTAGTGGCATATCGTGAGTTATAAGTGCAATATAACAAGTAGAGCGGAGTTTCTTTAGAAACTTAGTTGCGCTAAAAGGCTCTAACTGCATGAGCAGTGGTAGCGTTGTTGTATCTTTTGGGATATTATTTGGATCTGCAATATGCGTATTAGAGTTTGGTAACAAGAAATTTTCGAGTAAATATTCCACTGTAAACATATTTATTTTTGCAATATACTCTGTAAGCTCTTTTTCATTTCCCGTACCCATAGGGCATTTTTTTTGTATCTCGAGTGCTTCTTGTTTTAATATAGGCAATATCATTTGGTGCAAATAGTTTGCAAAGTGGTGCAAACTTGCCTGTCCTGCTCCAACATAATTTAGAAAATCATCTTTAGAAATATTTGGAAGCTCTATTTGAAGCATTTCTTCTATTTGTTTTGCATGCGTGTCCTTAAAAGTTTCAAGCAGTGTGAATATATATTGCTGATAATAGCTAGAAATAGCTTTTGTTTTTTGTTGAAAATCTTGCATGGGTGGAGATGCTAAGAATTGTAAATATTCTTGTGTGCTTGTAAATCCACGAGGTAACCAGATGATTTTTATAAACTTATTTCTATAAAGCACAGGCAGTTCAAAGCCAATACGAGGTTTTATTCCCATAAGCTCACCTGCCTCAAGTAACTCTCGCACCACCTGAGGATTTACGTAGTTGTAATAAACAACTGTAATACTGCGAATACCTTTAATCCAAGCGTCCATAATGAGATGCGTGGCAGATTTTCGTCCTTTTGTGTTCGCATCATAAACTCTATCATCAAAGGACACCTGATTCCAGTCTTCAGGCATGGGAATAAGATGATATTTTTTGAGCTGAGCATGAATTACACGTGGATTTCCTTTTGCTGCACCTCGAAAATCTCGCACAAGGCAAAGCTGTTTTTGAATATTGCCTTTTGCACGAAGGATTTCTTTTAGAATCTGTAAGAGAACTCGCCCTGTATTAATGCGCAGAGAAGTTTGTGGCATGGCAAGCACTTCATCTCGTAGTATCTGTAGTGCGTGCAATCTTTCTGTGATTTTACCTTCCTGAAGAGATCCAAAAAGGTTAATGGCTGCATATGCTAGATGAAAAGTAGGAGTGGTTGCAAGTTCCTTTATGCCATTTGGTATGAGCGCTGTAGTGAGTAGTTTTTGATAATTGCTATGGTATCTTTTTTGCTGATCTGGCTCAAAAGCATTATTAATGGTATCAAGAAGTATATAGTCTTTTTTATCAAAATAAAATCGTGGTATGATATATTGCATGTTTTTTTCTTTAAATTAATTGTCAATTTTTTTGTATGGTAGCAAGAGTTCATTTCTCTGGTCAATATAAATATCCTAAAAAAAAGACTTTTAGAAGATGTTTTTACTGAATGAAATTAATATTAGTAATATAAGCAATTTAAGCAGATAATTATTTGTCGAAAGTATACTTAGTTCGTTTAATTTTTTTTAATGCTTATATTTATTAAAGGCTTTTTTTCAATAGATTAGATTATTTAAGATGCATAGCTGCTGCAAAAGCTGAGGCAAAAGCCCAGTGTAAGTTATAACCACCTAGATCGCCAGCAACATCAAGGCATTCCCCAATGGCGAAAAGATTTGGAGTATGTGTTGCTTGCATATTTTTTGAGGAAAAATTCTGCGTATCAAACCCACCAATGGTGGTCTCTGCTTTTTGAAGCGGAGCTATTTTTGCTGGGATAAAAGAATATGCGTGAATAGTCTCTGCAATAAGTTCTCGTGTCTTTTTTTGCAGAGCATTGCATGGAGTGAGTAAAATCTTTTCTGTAAACAAGAAAGGGAGCATTTTTTTAGGCAATTTATATCCTAGAAGAGTTTTTATGAGTATTTTTTCCTGCTTATTTTCTTCAAAAACATCAGAGATAGTATCTGTTGGCAGAAAATCAATAATGATGGGTGTATCTTTTTTCCACCAAAGAGAAGCTCTAAGGGCAGCAGGACCACTTAGTCCAGTATGCGTAAAGAGTAACTGGTCTACAATTTCTTTAGAATCTACAAGAAGGCGAACAGTGAGTGCGTTTCCTGTGGTATTTATGCAGAGATTAAGATCGTTATGTGTTGCAAATAAAGGGCTAAGAGCAGGGCTAAAGGGATAAGTCGCGAGTGTAAATTCTTTTGCACAGTAGTTAAAAAGAGGATCTGCATTTTTTTGCCAAGCGGGGCTACCAAGTGCGAGGACGAGATTTTCTGCGCTAAAGCTCCCTTTTTCTGTTTCAATAAGAAAATTTTTGTTTCCAGAATTTCCCACGTGTGTAGAATTTTCTAGGTGTGCAGAGTTTTCGTTAGGGGCAATTTTTTTTATTCTTGTTACTGCTGCTGAGAAGAGCGTATGCCCACCAAGTGCCAGATAATTTTTTAGGAGCGAGTCTGTGAGCCTTTGCGCACCTAGTTTTGAGCCAAAAAGTTTCCCTTGGTCTCTTGTTTCGTAGTGGAGATTATTTTCTGTGTAATATTCACATATATCGCTAGTGCTAAATTTTGCAAGGGCAGATTTGACAAAATGTGGGTTATGAGAAAAATAGTTATTTGCTGTAATATCTTCGTTAGAAAAATTACACGCACCGCCGCCTGTAATGGCGAGTTTCTTACCTGCTAGATTATTTTTTTCAATAAGCAGAACATTTTTATTTTCTGCACAGTGCATGGCGCAAAAAAGCCCAGAAGCACCAGCGCCGATTATAATTATATCGTAATGTTTGTTTGTTGTTTGCATTTTTATTCCGTAAATTTATGAGTATATTTGCTTTATGTTTTCTATGCTCTATTTTATGAATGAGTATGTTATGAACAAGTATATTGTGAACAAGCCAGTTTAGAGTAAATGCACAAGCAATGGCTGTTTTTAAATTATAAACAAGCATGTTATGAACAAGTATATTATAAGCAAGTCTTATTAGAGAGTAGTTGTTTTTCTTTGCAAAAGAAAAAAAATAATGTATGTAAAAGACATACGAAAATAAAGTTCTACAAAAATAAGGAGCAGCAAATATGTCATTTTTTTGGTTTTTTCTAGGGCTAGGGCTCACTATAGCTGGTTTAGCTACAGTTAAATATATTAGCAATATAGAAGAATAAGACTTATAGACTCGCCTGTTTGCAAATATACTATATAAAAATGTTATAAAATAATAATATTTATATAATGAGTTGTTTGCAAAAGTACTCTATGTTTTTATTCTTTAATAATATGCACTATATGTATATTATGGCTAACACATAACAGAATAAATATTTTTTAGCAGAGCTTACGCTTATATGCTAGAAAGTATTTATAAAAAGCACATTTTACACTAAAATGTGCTTTTTATTTTGCTCAATATTTTTTAGCTAAAATGAAATTGCTTGCCTATTGATCTCTTAAAAAAACTCTTTCTCTAAAAAATTACTCACCATGAGTAAGAATTTGTACATCTTCATGTGTTAAGGTGCCACTTGTTAGTTTTGAAAGAACATTTTTTGGTCCAAATTCACAAAATATACGAAAATCAGACTCGTAGAGATTACTTAAAAGCTCAACCCAGCGAACAGGGGCAATCATTTGTTTTTTCATGCTCTCTTTAATTTCAGCAATATCAGTAGCTGCATTTGCGGTCACGTTTGAATAAAATGGAATTTCAGCCTTCTTCCAGTTAAGGCTATCAAGCACAAGAGAAAATTCTTCTGCAGCACTTTGCATAAGAGGAGAATGAAATGCTCCAGAAACAGGAAGTATTATAACTCGTCCTTTTTTTTCTTCTTTTAACTTAGTGCTAATAAATTCTAAGGCTTCTTTTTCTCCGCTAATAACGGTTTGGGAAGGAGAGTTATAGTTTGCAATAAATACATTAAAGTCTGTATTATCTTGCGTATGCTTGACAATTTCTTCAATATATTCTCTTTCTAGTTTAAGAATAGCTGCCATTCCGTGTTCTTTTTTAGCAGCTTTTGCCATAATTTTTCCACGCTCACAAACAGCTTTAAGTGTATCTTCAGTAGAAAGGCAAGCACTTGCTGCAAGGGCTGTGAATTCTCCGAGGCTATGGCCTGTTGTTGCATGTACTATGAGTGAATCTTTATGTTTTAACCAGAGCCCTAAACTGCATATTGTGAGAGCTGGTTGGAGTGTTTCTGTTTTTGCCATAAGCTCGACATTATCGCTCCAGTAAATATCACGTAAAGGAAGTCCTGAATATTCTTCTGCCATGAGCCATAGATCCATAATGTGAGAATTTTCTTTTGCAAGAGTTTGTCCCATATACGGTTCTTGAGAGCCTTGTCCTGGGAACATAGCAAGTGTTTTCATGAGAGAGTCCTTTAATATAGTAAGATAAATTTTTTCGTAGTTTACTAGAATGGAAAAGAAAGTGCAAGTGAGCTTATGGTGCAGTGATTTATTGGAAAAAATAATTGTATCTGAAAAAAATTATATAAAAAAAGAAGCTTATTATATTATGAGTTTATTCTAGCTGCAATACTGTGGCATATGCAGCACAAAGTATGGTTCTTTTTTATTTTTAGGTTCTTGTTTTTACTGTAAAAATATTTTATGATATATAAAAATATGTATCTGTTAGATAGTTGATAGTAAATAGTAAAGAAGTATAAATTAAGTAAGTAGCAAGCAGGGACACAAGATGAGTAAAGATATAACAGAATTATTCCACGATAACGCACTCTGTAAAGGTCTTTTGCAAGAGATAGTAAAGACTGTTGGTGATAGTCCTTTTCGGTTTATGGAACTTTGCGGAACACATACTGTTGCTATTTTTCAAAGCGGTATATCAAGTATCCTTCCAAAAACAATTAAACATATTACAGGTCCAGGTTGCCCTGTTTGTGTTACGCATGAAGAGGAAATAGAAAGTCTTCTTATGCTTTCTGAAAATAAAGATGTTATTATCACTACTTTTGGCGATGTTATGCGAGTACCTAATGGAAACGGGCGCAGTTTAAAACATGCACAAGCAGATGGGGCAGATATTCGTATTGTGTACTCAGCACTTGATGCGGTTGAAATAGCTAAAAATAATCCACAAAAGAAAATAGTATTTGTGGGCATAGGTTTTGAAACAACAGCCCCAACAATTGCAGCAGCAATACTTTTTGCAAAAAGCACGGGAGTGAAAAATTTCTCTGTGCTTAGTTTTCATAAAACCGTACCAGCTGTGCTAAAGGTGCTTTTAAAAGATGAAGATTTTTCCGTAGATGCGTTTATGCTACCAGGGCATGTGGCACTGGTAACAGGGATTGCGCCTTTTCAGTTCGTGGCAGAAAAATATAAAATTCCTTGTACCATAACTGGTTTTGAGCCAGCAGATATATTGCAATCTATTCTCGATTTAGTGAAACAGTCTAAGAATAAGCAAGCAGAGGTGCATAATCTGTATACTCGTGCGGTAAGAGATGCGGGCAGTAAAAAAGCAATGGAAATACTCTATTCAGTTTTTGAGGACGGGCGAGGATTTTGGCGTGGTATGGGAGAAATTGCAGACAGTGGGCTTAATATACAAGAAAAATATGCAGATTATGATGCAAAAAAAATATTTTCCATAGTAATAGAAGATAAAAAAATAAAAACCGCCTGTGCCTGTGGAGATGTCTTAAAGGGTAAAATAATTCCTTCAGAATGCGCCTTGTTTGCTAAAGTGTGTACTCCTGCAAATCCTAAAGGACCTTGTATGGTATCAACTGAGGGAAGTTGCGCTGCATATTTTAAATATAAAATTAAATAATAAGATAAAAGATAGGTGTTTAAAATTAAAAAAGTTTATAAACAAATTTGC
>CAMQUX010000021.1 GCA_947037905.1 uncultured Desulfovibrionaceae bacterium
ACAAAATCGCAAAAAATAAGGACTTTATCCATGGAAAAACTCGATAAACAAGCACTACAAGTTGCAAAAGAAGTTGTTATAAAATTTATTGAAGTTGGACTTATCTCTCCAAGTAACTTCGCAAAAAACTTTGAAGCTATCTATACTGATATTCTTAAAACGCTCAAAGAAAACCAAGAACCTGAAGCTAAATAATAAAACTCCATGACAAAAGAAACACAAAACCAATCAAAAAACATCGCAAGCATGTTTAATAGTATAGCAAAACATTACGATTTTTTAAATCGACTTCTAAGCTTTGGGCAAGATGTTCGCTGGAGAAAAATCTTCTGCAAAAAACTTGCACTTGGTAAAAATGCTCTTGTTCTCGATCTTGCCGCAGGCACTCTTGATGTCTCAAAAGAAATAGTAAAACAATACCCGCTCACACAAGTTCTTGCAGTTGATGTATCCCTTGAAATGCTCAAAAAAGGTGCAGATAAACTCTCCCTGTCTGAAGAAAAAAAAATAATGCCGCTACTTGCCGATGGAAAAATTATCCCTTTGCCTGATAACTGCATCGATGCAGTTACTATATCCTTTGGTATACGAAATATTATACCAAGAGAACTTGCCTATCTTGAAATTGCACGTGTACTAAAACCAAACGGGACACTCTGTATCCTCGAGTTTGGCTCTGGGAAAAATAAAATTTGGAAAGGTTTTTATAACTTTTACTTAAAAAGAATCCTTCCTATTATTGGAAAAATTTTCTCAGAAAGTAATAGTGCCTATAAATACCTTGCAGAAACTATTTGCGCATTTCCTACTGAAGATGAACTTGCAGCGGAACTACGACTAACTGGGTACTATAATATTACTCACACCCCATTGTCTTATGGTATTGTGCAAATTCATGTTGCTACTAAAAACGATAGTATACACAAAGGGCTTGCGCTACAAAAAGACACTATACAAAATAATACTACGCAAAAAGAATTCTGCCATCTTACAAAAGGTAGTAATAATACTATCAAATTTGCTTGTATGATTGTTACTAAAGCTGAAGGCGATACGAAAAATAAGCCTATCCAAAAAACTGTTCCTGAAGATCAAAAAATCAAGAAAAATAAAACAGCTGCAGCTGCAAAAGATACTAATAATATAGACTCTAATACTGCACAAAATGTAGACTCTAGCACTGCGCAAAATAAAGAACTTACTAAAACTAAAAAAATAGATAATGATAAAACAGCCCCTAAAGCTAAGACTGGTACTGTAAGCAAAAATATAAAAAAAACAGGCTCCGCTAAAAAATAGCTGCGAGTTACTATAGGGATTTAATGTGTTCCACAAAGAAAAACTCATTAATGAAACACCTACTACAGAAGAAACTCTCACTTTTTTGGTAACAGCAGCCACAGCGTTTGAGCTTTGTGGCGTTTTTGAAATTTTACCCAGTGAGTTAAAAAATCTTGCAGACGGAGCTCTTTACGATTTTTCGTTTCAAGAAAAAAAACTCACAGCGCTCATTACAGGTGTTGGAACCATAAACACTGCCCTGCATCTTACAAAAGCACTTATGCAAAAAAAATATGCAGGTGTCATTCATTTAGGAATAGCAGGAAGCTATAAAAAAGACATATTCCCGCTCGCTACATGCTGTTATATAGAAAAAGAAATTTGGGCAGAGTACGGAATTATGCAAGAAAATAACTGCGCATCTGCAACAGATTTTCCAATGCCTTGTGTACGGTTAGAAAAAGAACATTTTTCAAGCACACTTATAAATGATGTTGAAAGAAACATGCAAATACTTAAACTGCATATGCCTAAAAATAAAGTACAAGCAAGTGCTTTGACTCTTAATGCAGTAAGTGCTAGCGAAAAAAGAGCCTGTTTGCTAGAGAAAGAATTTTCTGCGGATATTGAAATTATGGAAGGCTTTGCAACAGCACAGACCTGTAAATATTTTGATACTCCTTATATACATATACGTGCTATCTCAAATATCGCTGGTGTGTGTGATAAAAAACAATGGCAAATTTCTGAGGCACTCAGCTCTCTTAAAGAACAAATATCACTACTATTTGCTTAATTTTTGCTTAATTTTGGAATACTTTACGTTGTGATATTATTAAGAGTTGCGATATTACTAAGAGCGGATAGAATTTACAAATTTGTGCGATTTTATTTAATCCGTATCTTTTAGCAGAATTTTATTGATTCTTATAATAAGCACTGTTTAGTTAATTCTTATAATGCAAGAATAACCCCATATATTTATATTTTTTTCAAACAATGGAAGATTCATGACTGATGTAGTTAAAATTTATTTAAAAAAAGATATTTCATCTATTAATACATTTTTAAAGACGAATACCAACTCTTTTAGTCCCCTTGTAAAAGAAATTACACAACATATTCTTTTATCTGGCGGGAAAAGAGTTCGCCCGCTACTGACACTACTTTGTGCAAGAATACAGGGAAAGACAAAAGATAGTATACCTCTTGCGTGTTCTCTTGAGATGATTCATGCAGCATCACTGCTGCACGATGATATTTTAGATGATAGTAATATGAGAAGAAAAAACCCTACAGCGCATACAATTTTTGGAAATAATGCTACAATTCTAGCAGGTGATGCGCTCCTTGCAAGAGCGAGCAGAATAGCTGCTGAATATAATAATGCATACATAGTAAAACTTTTTGCATCTGCGGTAGAAGATACTGCATCTGGCGCCATTGATGAAATGTATCATACTGGCGATGCTGAGCTTACTGAAAAAGAATATTATGAAATAATTATAGGCAAAACAGCAAAGCTTTTTGAATTTTCCTGTAGAATGGGCGCATGTTGTGAAAACGCCCCAATTGAGATTGAAGATGCGCTCGGAAATTTTGGGCTTAATATTGGTATTGCGTTTCAACTTGTAGATGATTCTTTAGATTACGCAAGCTCTTCTGAAGATACAGGAAAACCAATCGGTGGCGATTTGCGAGAGGGCAAAATGACCCTGCCTCTTATTCTTTATCTGCAAACAAGAGAAAAAAGTGAGCGAAAAGCCATTAAAAAAGCTTTTACAGAAAAAAATCTATCAGCTCAAATGCAAGAAGAAATTATATACAATATTACCCATGCAGATTTTACACAAACCACAAGAAATACTGCCAAACAATATATAGAAAAAGCAACGCAAAACTTAAATAGTATTGCAGATTGCAAAGAAAAAGAAATACTCTTACAAATAGCACAATATGTTATTGCAAGAATTAACTAATTTTTAAGTCCATATTTTATTAGCTTTTATTTTAAGGAGAACTAAAATGTCTTTACGATTTGAAGTAGCTCTTAAAGATCATGTTCAAGATGTTGTAGGAAAAAGAGTTGCAAACAAAATTCACGAGCAGTTAAATATTGCTGTGGAAAAAGTTCGCATCGTAAAATGCTATACAGTAGATGGAATAGATCCTTCTCTCTCTGCAAAAATACAAGAGCTTAGTATATTACACGATTCCGTTCTGCATACTATAAATGAAGAAATAACTCAAAATTTCGACTGGATTATTGAAGTTGCTTTCCGCCCAGGTGTCACAGACAACGAAGGGCGCACTGCAAAAGAAGCTCTTTGTACCGCTCTTACTCTCAGTAAAGACCAAGCAAAAGATGTTGCTGTATATACTTCTACCTTCTATCTTATAAATGGCTCAGTAAAAAAAGACGACATTCACTCTATTGCTCACGATTTACTCGCAAACGAACTTATTCAGCGCTATGAATATAAAAATAAAGAAGAATGGAAAAAAACTCCATCTTTTCCAGTTAAAACTGCAAAAGTAACTGGTGAAGCATCTAAAGAAGTGCAAACAATTCCTATATTTAGCATGAGCAACGAAGAGCTTATGGCTTTTTCACGAGCAAATACGCTCGCTCTTACACTCGAAGAAATGTTGACCATAAAAAATTACTATCTCGCTGAAGAAAATCAAGCGAAAAGAGCTAAGCTAGGACTAGAAGCAGAACCAAGTGATGCAGAAGTAGAAGTGCTTGCACAAACATGGTCTGAGCACTGCAAGCATAAAATCTTTGCTGCAAAAATAAACTATACAGATACCGAAACAAACGAAACAGAAGTTATTGATTCCATATATAAAACCTATATACAAGGAAGCACTGCAATAATACGCAAGAACATGAAAGAAAATGATTTTTGCCTATCAGTTTTTAAAGACAACGCTGGTGTTTTAAAATTTAGCGAAAACTTAAATATCTGTATAAAAGTAGAAACACACAACTCCCCTTCAGCTCTTGACCCATACGGTGGAGCATTAACAGGAATAGTTGGTGTAAACCGTGACCCAATGGGAACAGGGCTTGGCGCAAACTTACTGTGTAATACAAATGTTTTCTGCTTTGCCTCACCTTTTTACGAGGGAGCTATTCCACCTCGTCTTTTACACCCACGCCGTATATTTGAAGGTGTGCGTGAGGGCGTTGAGCATGGTGGCAATAAATCTGGTGTGCCTACTGTAAACGGCTCTATCTTTTTTGATGATAGATTCCTTGGCAAACCACTTGTATATTGTGGTACTGTTGGTACCATGCCTGTTTTAACAGCTGGTAGAAAAAGCCATGAGAAATTTGCAGAAGTTGGCGATTATATCGTTATGTGTGGTGGACGTATTGGTAAAGATGGCATACATGGTGCTACTTTTTCTTCCGAAGAACTACACGAAGGCTCCCCTGCAACAGCAGTGCAAATTGGCGACCCAATAACACAGCGTAAAATGTACGATTTCCTTATGCGTGCAAGAGATACTGGATTATATAATTCTATTACTGATAACGGAGCAGGTGGATTATCCTCATCAGTTGGAGAAATGGCAGAAGCAACTGGCGGATGTAAGATGGATCTTGCAAAAGCGCCTCTTAAATACGACGGACTTCGCCCTTGGGAAATTCTTATATCAGAAGCACAAGAACGTATGACTCTTGCTGTGCCTAAAGAAAAACTTAATGAGTTTTTAAGCTTATCAGAAGCTATGGACGTTGAATCATCTGTTCTTGGTACTTTCACAGACTCTGGCTTATTCTCTGTTTACTACGAAGATGTACCTGTTTGTGTGCTTGAGATGGAGTTTATGCACGGCGGGCTGCCTCAATTAGAACTTGAGGCTATTTGGAAAAAACCTGTGCTAGAAAATGATACGACTCCTACAGTTAATAATCATGAAACAGTGCTTCTTGACCTGCTTTCTAGTTTAAATATTTGTAGTAAAGAATATGTTATCAGACAGTACGATCATGAAGTGCAAGGAAAGAGTGTTGTTAAGCCACTTATTGGTCTTCATCATGATGCACCTGCTGATGCAGCGATTTTACGTCCTGAATTTGACTCAAATAAAGGGCTACTGCTCTCTCATGGGCTTTGTCCACAGTTTAGTGATATTGATACCTACCATATGATGGCTCTTGCTATTGATGAAGCTGTTAGAAATGCTGTGGCAACTGGTGGCGATATTAATTATATGGCTGGTTGTGATAATTTCTGCTGGTGTGATCCTGTGCAATCAGAAACAACTCCTGATGGACATTATAAGCTTGCACAACTTGTGCGTGCAAATAAGGCTCTTTTTGATTACTGTATTGCTTTTGGTATTCCTTGTGTGTCTGGAAAAGATTCCATGAAAAACGACTACAAGGGTGTGGATACAAAAATATCTATTCCACCAACTGTTTTATTCTCACTCATTGGTGTTATACCTAATGTGCATAATGCAGTGACTTCTGATTTTAAAAAAGCAACTGATCTTATTTATGTACTTGGAAAAACTTTTGATGAACTTGCAGCTAGTGAAGTATCTCGCTTGCTCTCTTTTAAGAAAAGCGCTGTTCCAAAAGTTGATGTTGTTTCTGCTCGTAAACGCTATGAAACAATCTTTACCTCAGCATCGCAAAAACTGCACAACAGCGCACATGACATGTCAGAAGGTGGACTGTCTGTTGCTATTGCAGAGATGGCAATTGGTGGAAGACTTGGTTGTTCTTTAAATATAGATGCTATGCCAACAAATGGCGAGCTTGATGTGTTTACTCATCTCTACAGTGAATCTGCAAGTCGTATACTTGTAACTGTTCCAAAAGAAAATAAAAATGCTTTTGAAAGTCTTTTTAAAGGACAAGATTTTGCGCTACTTGGAGAAGTAACTGAAAAACCAACACTGAGCTTGCACGCAAAAGGAACTCAAATTATAGCTACTGAAGTTGATAAACTTGTACATGCCTTTAAGAAAACATTACAGTGGTAAAGACTGTAATGTTTTAATATAATTAATATTATAAAACAAAAAAAGGTTCTTCGAAAGAAGAACCTTTTTTTATTTTATTTGTATTCTATTTATTTTACTTGTTTATATTTTATTTATTTTACTTGGCAGAATTCTTTTATAAGAATACCCAAATAGAGACTTTATCTTCTACCTTTTGGATAATATCGTCTTGCACCAATAAAATATTTCTTCCAATATGAGGTAAAGAACGATTCTTTTACTGCTTGCCCTGGTAAAGGACTATGTACTAAAGACCCATCACCTGTAGAAATAGCGGTATGAAAATTTTTCCCTGAGCGCTCAAGGTCAAAGAATAAAACATCCCCATGCCGTATACGACTAAAAGGTACATTATATCCAGCTTTAAATTGTTCTATTGATTCTTTTGGAATTTCCATGCCGTTTCTTGCAAAAATCCAATACGTGAACCCTGATGAATCAAAACCTGCCTGTGGAGAAGTACCTCCCCAAAGATAAGGAATATCTATAAGCGAGCGTGCTGTAATAAGTGTATTTGTACGCAAGCTTTTTTCTACTGTTGCAATACCGTAGTCCTCATTAGAAGAGCTACAACCAAATAAAAATATAAATCCGACTAATAAAAGATAAAAAGAATGTTTTCTCATTTTCATCTCCTCCTATATGCGTTAATATAAATAATCTATCCAATAACATATTTTTTTGTTATTTCTTTCAATTTTCAACTAAATAATCTTAAATATTTACTACTTAATGATTTTTCCTTGAACATTTTTATACGTACATAAAAATATAAAAGCAACATAAAAAATATTTTCTCTGCTTTCATATTATTTTTTATGTTTGCTTAACTCCAGACAATCATCTAAATATTTAGCACCAAGAACCTGCATTTTTTCTTTTATACTTATAAAAGCTATTTCAGACATGCATTCCCAGTCACTATGTGCGTAAAAACCTTTGTTTTTTATTTCCACATACGCTGCATGCAAATACATTCTGCCCTGTTGAAAAAGCTCTGTTTCAATATTTGCTTTTTTCTCTGTAACTGTTTGGATATACTTCGTATCCCCTATTAAAGAGAATCCTCGTAAACTCAACTGTTTTCGTATCTGATGTGTTCTTCCTGAAAATATTCGTACTGCTAAAAGAGAGCTATTCTTTTTTGCCCATATTGCTACTGCCAAACTATGCGCATCTTTTGTTACTCGCGTTCCATTTTTACTTTCTTCTTCCAATAAATCATATAAATGTACTGGTTCTTTTTCTTTCCAGTTACCATGCACCACGGCTAGATATATTTTACACAGCCCGTCTTTTTTTGAAAAACATTCTGCTAAATATCTTGCAGCCTCAAAGCTTTTCCCCGCAAGAACTATACCGCTTGTTTCTTTATCTATTCTATGGGCTGGTGCTGGTTTATATAATGCGCTCGAAAACTGTTGTTTTAAAGCATCTGCTAGACTATTTTTTTGCCCTGTTCCACCTTGTACTGCCAAGCCTGCTGGTTTATAGCAGACTAAAATATTTTCATATTCACAAAGGATTTCCACTGGCAAAAGTTCTGCTGCTGGCAATATTTCAGTAGTATTTTTATTCTCTTCAGTTGCATCATATGGCGGAATACGTACACTCTGCCCTTCATACACTCGCTCATAAGCTGTCATACGTTTTTTATCTACCCGTACATTAGCTTTACGTATCCATTTTTGAAGTGCTGATAATGGCACTCCTTTCACTCTTTTTGACAAAAATGAAAGTAGCTTCTGACCACTTTCTTCTGCGCTCACTATAATATATTCTACGCTATTCATATCGCTTAAACTCTCACATAATACACTACTGTGGCTCTATTTTTTAGATTATTAATAATAAGCTACTTAAATTCTTATAACTTGCACAACAAATCTAGTAACATAAGCGCACAAACACCCATGAGAATTCTTATATAACAGAGTAACAATATATCACTATATCTATAGCATATTATATTGCGGCGCCTTACTTGTAGCATATTATTTATGCACATTACTTATACATATTATTTGTGCATATTACTTATAGCATATTACTTGTAGCATATTATTATTTATAAAATGCTGGCATTTATCGATACTGTACGCACACGAAAGTATCGCTATTTATCGATTGTATAAACTAAAACAACTGTACGCACACGTTGGGTGCTAAAAACTCCACCATAGGTATTTACAAGAAGACACAGTTCATCTGTTCCATCATTATTAATATCTGCAAACATATAGTCCATTACCATTCCTTTTATTTGCGGAGTATTCCACTGCATTTGTAGACCTAAGCCATCAAATTGAAAAGCTTGTAATTCTCCTTGAGAAAAAGAACGGTAGCGGCTGAGAAAACTTGCCATTATCGATTTGTCTTCGTTGAGTAAAACTTCATAATTTTTCCCATCAAAACTAAATGGACGCATGCGCATTGGGATAAAATGTACTTCTCCTAAATCTCCATCAGAGCTTCCCATGCCATGTACATTTGTAGTTATTTCTAGCCCAATGTTTGTTGAGTTATATTTTTCTGAACTAGTAGAAATATTATCAAATTTACTATCATAAATACGCAAAACACCATTTGAACGTATCTGCAAAAGAACATTTTCTGAATTCTCCACAGGCAAGTACGCAATATTATAAACGGAACTAAAAGAAGGCAGTGTGAGCTGTCTACCTTTAATAAGTTTTTTACCATCTAGAGAATATTCGTTTATCTGCTTAGATGAAAATATCTCACGTGCACTTTTAGGTTGCCCTATTAGAATTTCTGTATTTGTATTAGGAATTAGTAATGTATTTAAAAATAAGCGGACATTTTTCGCAATAACCTTAAATTTATTGTTTTTTAAACTGTAAACCATAGAAATTGGCCGACCATCAACATAGCTGGTGATAAATATTTCAGCTTTTCCATCTCCTGTTAAATCAAGCGCTCCTACTCGGATATTTTCCCATCTGAGCGGTGTTTTTTCAAATGCAATAGGTTTTAATTGTTTCTTTTCGTCCATTTGCAATGCTTCTAAGCCATCTTTGCGAAGAATAAACACTTCATTTTTACCATCACCTGTAGCATCAGCTATTGCCATACTCACTGATGCAGATGGCATTATATGACTACGCCACATATCTTTTGGATCATCACTTATATATTTTTTAGGAAGCACTCTTCGTACTTCTGTCTCTTCATTTTTTATTTTATTTCCAGAAGCATCTACTGTTTCTGCTGCATAGAAAATATTTTGCTGTATTTCTTCTGCTATTTTGTTCACTTCTAAAATAATATCATTCAGATTTGTCTTTTTTTCTACAGTAAAAAGTTCCCCTGCGCCCCCTACTACCGAGCAAATTATCTTTACATCATTTTCTGTTATATCTATATTTCCCCAAATAACATAGTTAACCTTCAGCTCTTGAATGAACCTGAGCGCATCTGTTGTATTTTTAGGGACACCTTGTATACTTACCACCTTTTTTTCCGGCGCAGGCACAAAAGTTTGAGGCACTTGCAACTGTGAGGAAAGCATTTCTTTCACCCCAGTTCCTAAATATTTATAGGTCTCATTATTTATTACAAACGCTAAGACCGCATAATTTTTCATATCTACATCAGCATCTGTATTCTTTTTTGCAAAAGCAGTATTAGTGTAGGTTATACCACACAACAATATAAGAAAAAGGCACACCAAACTTTTAGATGAAAATAACCCTCGACTCATAAACCCTCCAGATATCAAAAAATATAAGCGACTCTTTAGATGCAGTTTTTATCGTACCATTGTTACGTTATTTATATGTACACTTTTTCTAAAAAAAGGTATATTAATTTATTATTTCAATAAAAAATGTTATCTAGATGCTTTTTTATAGCTATGTTTAGGATAGAGTCATGCGAAGTTTTCGAATTGTTGGCAGCGAAGAACAAATATCGCTCATTGAAAATCTTTTAGAAATAGAAGGATTCTGTTTTCAAAAAGAAGAATTTTCTCCTCTTTTTTGTAGAAAACTTACTAAAGAACCTTTCGCACTTGGCAATTCACTTGCCCATTTTTTTGGTTATATCTATATTCAAGACAGATCGTCTATGCTTGCACCTGTTGCTTTAGATGTCTCACCAAACGCATGTGTTCTCGATATGTGCGCAAGCCCTGGGAGTAAAACAAGCTTTCTTGGTCAACTTGTTGGTAAAGAGGGATTTGTTCTTGGCGTTGAAGCCTCAGCAGATAGACTCGCCACCTTACGCAGCAATCTCCGTAATTTAAATTTAAGCCATATAGCAACTACTAAAGCACAAGCACAGATGCTTCCTTTTCCTGCAGATACGTGGGAATATATCCAGCTCGATCCACCTTGTAGTGGCTGGGGAACTTTAGAAAAAAATCCGAGCGTAACAAACCTTTGGACAAAAGAAAAAATAACCCCGCTCATAACGTTACAACGAGAACTGCTCACAAAAGCTGCCGAGATACTTAAACCAAACGGCATTATGCTCTATTCTACCTGCACCACAAACGAGGAAGAAAATGACGAGCAAGTTGCTTGGGCGTGTGCAAATTTACCACTTGAGCAAGTGCGCTTAGCTACTCCAAAGGGATTTACTATCGCAGATGGCAAAGATACAGCAGAGTCTGTGAGTATCGCAACAAGCCCTGATGCTCAAGGTTTTTTTCTTGCCGCACTTAAAAAGAAAGAACCAGAATATTTTGAGCCAGATTTTTCTCATAAAGAATTTATGCCTGTTGGAAATAAATTAAAAATTGAAAAGCTTGTATCAAACGCAAATATTGCTTGGAAAAATCTTCCTGCTGGTGATTTATACGATTTTCAAGGACGTGTGTTTTTTCTTCCACAAAAAGCACTAGAAATAATTCCTCAAGAAATGAAATGGCAAGGTTTTCCACTTGGGCGTTTAGCGCAAAATATCTTTCGTCCAGACAGTACCGCAAGGATACTTTTACCAGATTATAATGATATTAAAAATACTCCACACGCGTATAATATAGAAGATATAGCAGATATAAAAATACTCCTCTCAGGGCGAGCGCTCTCTGCGCCAAAAGGCAAAGGATTTGTTGCGCTTTATTTTAACTCCCTGCCCCTTGGCTGGCTCACACAAAAAGGCACTCGACTACTTTGGAACGAGAAAAGATAATCCTATTTCTTATATCTCTAAAGTAAAAAATAATACTATCTATCCGCATTAAATGTTGAATATTAATGTTAATTTTAAATATTGCTATTTAAAGAGGTTATAACAAAATGTCTATCCCAATACTTATTTTTACCTACAATCGTCCTGAACATACACAAAAAACCATAGAATCTTTGCTTAAAAATCCGCTAGCAAAAGAAAGTAATTTATTTGTTTTTAACGATGGCTGGCGCAGTGAAAATGATAAAGACCTAGTACTTGAAACACGAGAATATTTAGAAAAAGTTATTGGTTTTAAAACAGTAACACTTCATTTTTCTGCACATAATATGGGCTGTGATAAATCCACCATTGCAGGTGTCACAAAAGTTTTTGAAAGTTCTGATAAAGTGATTGTTTTAGAAGATGATTTGTTAGTATCTCCATATTTTTTAGAATACATGCACGCCTGTTTAAATAAATATGAAAAAGCAGATAAAATATTTAGTATAGGAGCATGGGCTCCGCCTACGTTTAAACGTGCCTCATCTCGTTATCCTTACGATGTGGCTGCAATTCCACGAACCTGCTCAACAGGTTGGGGAACATGGAAAAATAGATGGGAAAGTGTCGACTGGCAAGTGAGTAGTTATCCAGAAATTTTAGCATCTAAAGAACTACAAGATGAGTTTGATTTAGGCGGGCGCAAATTATTTAGAATGCTCGAGTATGAAATGAATAAAGGCTCACAAGTTTGGGACGTTCGTTTCACATACGACCAGTTTCGCCAAAGAAGGCTTTCACTTTACCCTTTGAAAACTTATGTATTTAATATAGGTTTTGATGGTACGGGTGAGCATTGTAAAGCAAAAAAGGTGAAACAACAAACGCTTAATAGAAAAAATCATATACTAAGACTTCCTGATAATCCTGAAATTGATAAAAAATGTTTAGCGCTTTTCCAAAGACAATATGATAGACGAATTATGCCTTTTCGAGTTCTCGATAGAGCACGGAAAGCACTTATTAAACTTTTTAAATAGTTTTATCCTTTAGTTTTTTTTACTAGCTTATTAATTTGAAATTAAAATTTTACGTTAATTAAACTCTTGCAAACTATTTACTACAAAAAAAAACTTATAACAAACCCATCTCTTACAAACTCACTCACAAAGAAACTAAAAAATCTGCGCGCTTGCGAGTAAAAAGAGCCTTTAGGCGTTCTTTTTGCTCGTG
>CAMQUX010000022.1 GCA_947037905.1 uncultured Desulfovibrionaceae bacterium
AGAGTAAATTTAGTAAGATAGAGCAAATTCAGTAAGCCAGAGTAAATTCAGTAAGCTAGAGTAAATTTAGTAAGATAGAGCAAATTTAATAAGGTAAAGCAAAATGGAAGATCAAGACAAAATTGACGCAATGATGGCAGGTGAACCTTCAGAAGAAACACCAGTAGCAGATGATGCTTCTACTGATGCAACAGAAGCGCCAGCAGAAGAAGCATCGCAAGATGATGATGCGTTAGCTGCACAGTGGGCAGAGGCTTTAGCCTCAAGTGGGCAAGAAGAAGTAGAAGCTGAGCGAAGCAAAGAAAATGCGAGCGCAAAAGCGCATGATGCAGTATTTAAAGATATGACTGCCACTGCAAATTTGCAAAAAACAAAAGAGCCTATTAAGCGTGATTTAGATTTTATTTTAGATATTCCATTAGAAGTCTCAGCAGAACTTGGAAGAACTAAACTGTTAATCAATGAGCTTTTACAACTAGGTCAAGGTTCTGTAATCGAGCTTGCAAAGCTTGCAGGGGAACCATTAGAACTGTATGTAAACGGTAAACTTGTAGCACGTGGCGAGGCTGTTGTTATTAACGAAAAGTTTGGAGTTCGTTTGACAGATATTGTTAGCCCAGTAGAAAGAGTACGCACACTTGCTTAGTTTTGTATCTACTGCTTTTGCAGAAACAGGCGTGCCAGAAAAAGCAACTGATGCAGTTTTTGCTCTTAACCCAGGTGATGGTTCTGTTATAAACTTAATAGGGTATCTGAGCGCTCTTTTTCTTATGTTTTTTGTTGCTTTTTATTTATTTCGTCGTTTTATGCCTGCTTTTTCTTTTAAAGATTTGAAAGGGCTTAAGGGTTTAAAGAGCGGGCGAGGAATAATTTTAAAAGAGCGTATTTTTATTGGTAATCGGCAAACTATTATGATAGTTGAAGTACGTGGTAAAGAGTTTTTACTGGGTGCAACAGAACATAATATTCGCCTTTTAGCAGAAATTAAAAATGATGGTCAAACTTTCCAAGAGATACTCTCAAATGAGTAAAAAGTGTTTTTCTTTTAAAAAATTAACGATTAAAAGAAGTCTTTTCTTTTCTTTTCTTTTCTTTTGTATTTTATTCCCTCTTTATTCTTTTGCAGCACCGTTAGTTCCTCAGTTTAGTATGCAGATGTCTGCAGGTGACGCAAGCCCAGAATACGTTACTGCTGCATTTGAGATAATGTTTCTTTTAACGGTCTTAACTGTTGCCCCTTCAATAATTCTAATGGTAACAAGTTATACTCGTATTATTATTGTCTTTTATTTCCTGCGTCAGGCCATAGGACTGCAATCCATGCCGCCCAACCAAGTTTTAGCAAGCCTTGCAATATTTATGACTTTTACTATTATGCTCCCCACTGGTCAGGCTGTGTATCAAGACGCGGTTGCTCCTTATTTGGCAGAAGATATCGGATACTCAGAGGCGTTTAAGAAAGCAGAGGCGCCCGTTCGTTCTTTTCTTTTTAAACACACACGTGAGAAAGATTTGTCAATTTTTTACTCCATTGCAAAAATAGACAGACCAGAGAATAAAGAAGAAGTGCCAACAGCTATGCTCATAGCTGCGTTTATGATAAGTGAACTAAAAACTGGTTTTACTATTGGTTTTCTTATTTATATTCCGTTTCTTGTTTTAGATATGGTTGTATCTTCAGTGCTTCTCTCTATGGGTATGATGATGCTACCTCCTGCTATGGTATCTATGCCTTTTAAACTACTCTTGTTTATTTTAGTAGATGGTTGGAATCTTTTAATAGGTTCTATTGTGAATACGTTCTAGCAAAGAGGTTCTATTATGTCTCCAGAAATGGTTATAGGTTTTGCTCGGCAGTCTATAGAATTGACACTAATGCTGTGTTTGCCGATGATGGGTGTTGGTATGATTGTTGGTATTCTTTTATCTATTTTGCAAACAGCAACGCAGATTCAGGAAGCAACACTTACGCAGATACCGAAAATGGTAGCGATGTTTATAGCGCTCATTCTTGCTTTTCCTTGGCTTATGGAAAGAATGCTCACCTTTACAAAAGATATTTTTATAAACTTACCGATGTATATTAAATAACATGAAAAAGCTTTGCATAGAGATAATCCTCTATAGTGAGGCTTTAATTTTTATAAAATAAGCAATATTAATTAATAGTGAGAGAAAGTTATGGCAGCTAAAAGAGATGTGTTACTTGGAGCACTACTTGCGATTGCATCTGCAATCACCTTTGCAACTTTACCTGTTTTTTATAAGTTACTTTTAAATACTGGTCTTAGCAGTAGCGAAATAATGCAATTGCGCTATACATTTGGTTTTCTTATCTTGTTAATTTATATTGTTATTTTTCATCGATCTTTTTTACGTTTTAGTTTACGAGCTTTTGCTTTAGCGGCTCTTTTATCTTTTTGCTTAGACCAAGTAACAGGGTATACGTATGCAAGAGCACTTGAAAGTATCCCTGCAACTACGTCCATATTGTTCTTTTATGTATTTCCTTTGTATGTGCTTGTTTTTTCTGTAATCTTTTATAAGAAAAAAGTGACTAAATATGAATGGTTATCGATACTTTTTGTTTTAAGCGGTTGTGGTTTAGTTCTTAATAAAGCACTTGGTACATCTGTAGATGGAACAGGGTTAATGTATATAGTTATTGCCTCGTTTACATGGGCTTTGTATGTACTTGCGCTTCAAAAAACTTTTTTACAATATAGACCATTACAAATAGTTATGCTTGTAATGTTTTGGACAGCGTTTAGCTTTAATATTCGCAATGGTTTTAGCAATTGGGGCGATTTTACCTTGTACCAATTGCAATATGGCGCTCTTTTAGGTTTATTTCCAACTGCTGTATCGTTAGCTTTATTATATGTAGCTATACAACTAACAGATGGTCCTTTTGTGGCACTTTGTTCTGCGGTGGAACCTGCCTCGACGCTCATATTTTCTTTTTTCCTTTTAGGCGATTCAATATCTATTGTACAACTTGCAGGTGTAGCTTTAGTTACACTGGGTATAGTTGTTAAAAATTTAGAGGCGCTTGATATGTTGAATTTAGGTAAAAATAAAAAAGTTCAAACAGAATGAGTGAGTAGTTTTGATTAAAATAGAAAATATAGTATTATAAACAAGAAATTTTGGAGAATAAAAAGATGGCGTCTCCTAGACAAAAAGTTGTTTTAGCAATAGCAAAAAATGAAAAAATAACATCAAGCAGAGAAAATAAAAACATGTCGGATCTTTTTGGTGAAGATGTTTTTGGCATGAGCTCTTTGCGTGAGCGTTTACCAAAAGGAATTTATAAAAAATTACAATTATGTATAGAGACAAATGAGTCTTTATCATTACATATTGCCGATGTTATTGCATCTGCCATGAAAGACTGGGCAATGGCACGTGGAGCCACACATTATACTCACTGGTTCCATCCAATGACGGGCGCAACAGCTGAAAAGCATGACGCGTTTTTATCCCCTGCACCAGAGGGTGGTGTTTTAAGCGAATTTTCAGGGAAAATGCTCATTCAAAGTGAACCAGACGCCTCATCTTTTCCATCAGGTGGCATTCGTTCTACTTTTGAAGCACGAGGATATTCTTCTTGGGATCCGACCGTTCCAGCATTTATCATGAAAGGTGGAACAGAGTTAATTTTATACATCCCATCAGTTTTTTATTCGTACACAGGCGAGGCGCTTGATAGAAAAATTCCACTGCTTCGTTCAATTCATACTATATCAGAACAGGCGCTACGTATTTTACGTCTTTTTGGAAATACCACCGCACAAAAAGTACAGCCAATGGCAGGTGTTGAGCAGGAGTATTTCTTAGTAGATAAACGCCTAGCGGCACTTCGTCCTGACTTATTACTTGCTGGGCGCACAGTATATGGTGCAAATTCTCCTAAAGGGCAAGAATTAGAAGACCATTATTTTGGTGCTATTCCAGACAGAGTTCTTGCGTTCATGCAAGATGTAGAATTTCGTTTAATTGCACTTGGAATACCGGCAAAGACTCGCCATAATGAAGTTGCTCCTGGTCAATTTGAGCTTGCACCTCTTTATGAGGAAGCAAATATAGCAACAGACCATAACATGCTCACAATGGAAGTTTTGCGCCGTACAGCAGATGATCATAATTTCATTTGCCTGCTACATGAAAAGCCTTTTGCAGGTGTAAATGGTAGCGGTAAACACAATAACTGGTCTCTTAGTACTTCTGAAGGGAAAAATTTACTCGAACCAGGCGATACTCCGCATACAAACGCACAGTTTTTAGTATTTATCGCAGCTGTTATGCGAGCAGTTCATCAGCATAGTACAGTGCTTCGTTTAAGCACCGCATCAGCTGGTAATGATCATCGTTTAGGAAAACAAGAAGCACCACCTACAATTATTTCTATTTATTTAGGCGAGCAACTCACTCAAGTAATAGAAGATATTATATCAGGCGCCAGTGGCAAAAAATACGAACAAGCTTTTAATAAGATAGGCGTGAGTGTTCTTCCAACGCTTCCAAAAGATACTTCAGATAGAAATAGAACAAGTCCGTTAGCTTTTACAGGCAATAAATTTGAGTTCCGTGCGGTGGGTGCATCGCAGTCTGTATCACCAGTGAATTTCACTTTAAATGCAGTTGTAGCTTCTGCTTTAGATGATATTGCTACAGATTTAGAAAAACAAATTGCAAAGGGAAAAGATTTACATACTGCAGTACAAGAGCTATTAGTTCGCTTATTTAAAGAGCATAAATCAATACTTTTTAGTGGCAATAGTTATGCGAGCGACTGGGTAGATGAGGCGAAAAAACGAGGTCTGCCAAACTTAAATACAGTTGAGGTAATAGAGGCATATACGAACAAAGATGTTATGTGCGCATATACTCGTCATGGAATATTAACAGAGCGAGAGATTATTTCACGCCAAGAGATATTATTTGAAAGTTATACAAAACATATAACAATCGAAGCGAACTTAGCAGTAGACCTTGGGCGCTCGTTTATTTTGCCAGTAGGACTTGCCACGCAACATAAACTTGCACAGTTAGTACTTTCTTGTAAAAGTCTTTTACCAGAAGACGCTGTTATGGTCGAGCAGGGGCATTTTAATTTAGTGCGCGAAAATACTGTAGGGCTAATAAGATCTTTAGACGCGCTAGAAGAAAGCATAGCAACTTTAAAAGAGCTTGATACTTTCTTTGAAAAAGCACGCCATGCACGAGATATAATAGTCCCAGCCATGGATAAATGTCGTCGTTTTGCTGATAGATTAGAACAAGTTACAGCAGATATTGAATGGCCACTACCAAAATACAGAGAACTTCTCTGGCTACGCTAATTTACAAGTCAAAACTCGCTAACACGTACTAGAAATTGTTTAATATTGAAAAGAATAAAAAAGGTGCTCCTCTAAACGGGGCACTTTCTTTATTATAGCTCGTAAAAACAGAAATACTTAATAAGATTGGAACACTAAAGAAAACAGAAATACTAAAGAAAAGTAAAATAATAGAAAACTGAAATAATAAAAAAGTAAGGTAAAAATGGACACAGTCAGCGCAATGGACACAAATATTTTAGCAGCACTCGTATCAGCAGGGGTATCATTAATCTTTGGTATTTTTTATTGGTTTGGAAAGAAAATTTATGATTACAGGGCTGAATGTAAAAAATTTAAAATGTATAAAAACTATGCTGTAGAGTGTTTAGAGAGGCTTATATATTATTCTGAGAGTGGAAAAATAGTATACGATGTAGACCCTAGCAATAAAGTAGAATATTCTTTAGACGAGTTACGGTTTGAGCTTGTTGTTGAAACGGGGAACAAAGTAAAAATAATAAAGCCAGAAGATGTAAATTTTATCATTCTAGCTTTTATTGAAAGAAGAGAATTGCTAAACAAAAATGAGCGAAAAACATTAAATGATATAGTGCGTTACATGCTCCCCAGTATCTGGATAGGGAATACAAAATATCAAGATAGTGCTAATAACCAAATAATATTTTCAAGAATTATTGTAATAGATAAACAAGATAATCAGTTGGCATCAATTAAAAATAATTTTTTGTTTAATACTTTAGCTAACGCCAATGAAGAGTTCTTAAAAGATATGTTAGCTAAATTGAACAAGAAAGAATTTGATAAGAGAATTAAAAGAATAATTGCGAAAGGTGCTGAGTAAATAACTTAAACCTTGCTAGAATAAATAAAACAAACAAAGCCCTAAGCGCCTAATATTAAGTGCTTGGGGCTTTTTAAATTGCATATATCTAGCTTTATTAGCTATTTTTATTGAATAGCATTCAATATTTCAAATCAAATTAAATTCAATCATTTCAACAAAACTAATTCAAATCAAATCAAATAGCAGCTTAGCTAAAATCTTACTAAAAAAATATTTCTACGAAATCTTACGCAAAAAGCACCTCGGCTAAAGTGCTCAAGTATTTTTCTAGCGCCTGCTCACTTACCTCTGCCATATGCCCAATACGAAAAATAGGACTTTTACCAGCGGCGACAAGATCCTCGTTGAGTTTTCCGTAGCCTACATCGAAAAGATATCCCTTTGCGCGCATTTTTTCCTTAGCTTCTTTTAATCCACTCATGCCCATGCTATTCGGTGCAGAAAAACTTGTCAGACTCGGCGACTCAAATCCCTTTTCTGCAAAAGCCTCAAGCCCGACAGATTTTCCCCAAGAAAGTGTGTAGTCTCGCAGAATTTCATGGCGTTTAAAACGATTTTCTATGCCTTCAGTAGACACAATCTCCTCGAGCGCAACAAACATTTGGTTAAGTAAAATACTATTTGGAGTCGTAAGAGATTGATATTTTAACGCCTTTTCTCTTTGTGCTAAAATGTCGGAAGAATACCCTCTGTTCGTGACCGACTTTGCTTTTTCAAATGCCTTCTCGTGTACAAAAGCAATACCAAAGCCAGCAGGCAGTCCTAGTCCTTTTTGCGTAGCAGAACAGTAAATAGCTGGTTTTGTTGTGCTTATATGTGTTTTAGCACAACCTAAAAGCGATACCCCATCAATAAGAGCAAGTGCGTTGTATTTTTCTATAAGTTTGCAAATATCCTCAAGGGGATTACGTACACCAGTTGATGTTTCATTATGAGTAATAGTTACAACTTTAGGAGAATATTTAAAAAGTGCCTCTTCTAGTTTATCTAACTGAATTCCTTTGCCCGCTTCAAAAGAAAGCAGTTCTGCTTTTTTACCATTTGTGCGCGCAAGTTTGTGATATAAATCGCCAAAAGCACCAACAGAAACAGTTAAAACTGTCTCATCATCTGCGACTAAAGATCGAATAGATGCTTCCATTGCAACAGAGCCTGAGCCGTTAAAAAGGATAGGTATATATTCATTTTCAGGGAGCAAATCACATTCTGCTATGCGCAAAAGATTTTCCGCTATGGGTTTTGCACGTTTCAAATTCTCACTATCTCTATGCCCAAAATTTGGCAAAAGTGCTGCCTCTTGTACTTTTTTGCTTATAGCAACAGGGCCTGTAATAAATAAATCGAGATTGAGTAAATTGCGAGTATACATATTTATCTCCAAAAAATGTCATAAGTGCATAAATTTTCTTAGTAAACAAAAGGGAATATAAAATATTTTACACTACTTTGCTAGATAAAAAAGCTGAAAAAAATCAAATATTATATTGTTTATTTTGAGTATAATAAAAATATAAAGGGTAATTAATGCTAGAATTAAGGAAAATTATATAAAAAACTTGCCAAAGTTAAAATTATTCTTATTATAAATAGGTAAGTAATTTTTGCATTAATCTATATGTAATTTAGTAGAACCGAGCATTTAAAAGTGAGGACGAAGAATGGAAATACGAGGCACAACAATTATTGCAGTAAAAGATGCGAAAGGTGCAACAGTAGCAGGAGATGGGCAGGTAACACTTGGTCAATCAATAGTAATGAAACATACCGCACGTAAAGTTCGTCGTATTTATAAGGATACAATAGTAGTTGGTTTTGCAGGAGCAACGGCCGATGCTTTTACTCTTTTTGAACGATTTGAAAAAAAATTAGAATCCTATTCAGGTAACCTAACGCGCGCAGCAGTAGAGCTTGCAAAAGACTGGCGGACAGATAAATTTTTACGTAAACTAGAAGCTATGATTTTAGCAACAGATGGCGATGAACTGCTCATAATAAGTGGCACAGGAGACGTAATTGTTCCAGATGATGGAGTAGTAGCAATTGGTTCAGGTGGCGCTTATGCACTCTCAGCCGCCCGTGCGCTTTTGCAAAATACAGACCTTTCAGCGAGCGAAATAGCTGAAAAATCCCTACTAATAGCAGCAGATATTTGTGTGTTCACAAACAAAAATATAATAGTCGAACATGTGGAGAAAGTATGAGTAGTTTAACACCAAGAGAAATCGTATCAGAGCTTGATAGATATATAATAGGGCAAAATGACGCAAAAAAAATGGTTGCAATAGCTATGCGAAATAGATGGCGCAGGCAGCAAATAGAATCTACTTTGCGTAACGAAATAGCACCTAAAAACATAATAATGATGGGACCAACAGGAGTTGGGAAAACAGAGATAGCACGTCGTATGGCGCAGCTTGCAAAGTGTCCATTTTTTAAAGTAGAAGCAACTAAATTTACCGAAGTTGGTTATGTTGGGCGAGATGTTGAGTCCATGGTGCGTGATTTAATGGAACTTGGCGTAAAAATGGTACGTGATGAAGAGCAAGAAAAAGTTCGTGTGCGTGCTGAAAAATATGCTGAAGAAAGACTTTTAGATTTACTGCTTCCACCCACAAATCGCAGTGAGAATAGTATGGGATTTGCTGGCACAACAGATGCAGGTACAGAAGCAAAAGTAAGCACAGAGCAAAAAGGTGCAAGTGAAAGTACGCGCGAAAAATTTCGTCAAATGTGGCGTGACGGTAAATTAGATGATAGGGAATTAGAGCTTGAGGTTGATGTTCAAAACGGACCAGAGATAGGAATAATGGCAATGCCAGGTATGGACGGCATGGGTTCTCAAATGCAAGATGCACTTGGTAAAATGTTCCCTCAAAAACGTAAAAAACGTAAAATGCCAATACAAGAAGCCTATACTGTTTTAATAGAGCAAGAGGCAGAAAAACTTGTTGATATGGATAATGTTATTGAGCTTGCAAAAGAGCGAGTAGAACAATCTGGTATACTTTTTATAGACGAGATAGATAAAATCACTGTACGCCATGATCATGGTGGTGGTAGTGATGTTTCAAGAGAAGGTGTGCAAAGAGATCTTTTACCAATAGTAGAAGGCTGTGCTGTAAATACAAAGTATGGAATGATTCATACAGACCATATACTTTTCATAGCAGCAGGAGCTTTTCATTATTCAAAACCTTCAGACCTTATTCCAGAACTACAAGGGCGCTTTCCTCTACGAGAAGAGTTGCACGCTTTAGGTAAGGATGAGTTCTATAGAATTTTAACTGAGCCTAAAAATGCACTTACAGTGCAGTATAGAGCGCTTCTTGCAACAGAGGGTGTTACAATAGAGTTTACTCGTAATGCGCTAGAAGAAGTGTCTGCTATGGCAGAAAAAATAAACGAAGAAACAGAGAATATAGGCGCAAGAAGACTATATACGCTTATGGAAAAAATCTTAGCAGAAATATCTTTTGAAGCACCAGATAAAAACGGTGAAACTCTTGTAATAGACCAAGAATATGTTCAAAAACAACTAGGATCCATAGTAGAAAATAGAGATTTATCTCGCTATATTTTATAAGTTAAGAGAGTAAAAAAATGGGAAAATGGAAATTACAAATCAAGCAAGATTTTAGCGCAGCACATCAGCTGCGAAATTACGATGGGAAATGTGAACATATTCATGGGCATAACTTTGGCGTAATAGTAGAAGTTTCAGGCACGAAATTAGATGAGAAAATAGAATACGTAATGGATTTTAAAGAATTAAAGAAGATGACTAAAAGTGTTCTTGAAAATCTAGACCATAAACATTTAAATGAGGTAGCTTTTTTTATCACAAGAAATCCTTCTTCAGAAAACATCGCTTATTTTATTTATCAGGAAATAAAAAAAATGCTACCTGAGAATATAAAAATGGAATCAGTTTCTGTTTCAGAGAAAGACTCATCTACCGCAACATATACGGAAGAATAGAGAACATATATGGAAGAATAGATGCTCGGTTTTAGGAAAAGAAGAGCCTGAGTAAAATGCAAGCGCTTAGTAATTTGCGCAAAAAAATGGTGTGTAAGAAAAATTAATTTCTTACGCACCATTTTAATATTTTTATGAGTGAGTTTTTTTAAGCAGTACTAGTTAAATATACTCAAAGTATCACCTGGACGGATATAACTACCCTCTAAGCTATTCCATTCTTGAAGAGAAGCCATGCTTATTCCATGTTTTTGAGATATAGACCAAAGAGTATCACCTCTTCGTACAGTATACTTTTTAGCAGTTCTTGCTTTTGCGAAGTTAATTTTTAATTTTTTCTCTTGAGCTGGTATTATAATTTTTTGCCCAACAGTTAATGTATTTGATTTAAGATTATTTGTAGTTTTTATACTAGCCATTCGCACACTGTATTTATCTGCAATGGTAGAGATACTTTCATTTTTTGCAACAATATGCACATTTTTGCTAGCATTTATAGCATCAGCAGGAAGGTTTGGAATATATAGTTTTTGCCCTGCATAGAGTCTATTAGAGCGCAGTCCGTTAGCTTTCTTTATTTCTGAGACAGTTGAGCCAGATCTTTGAGATATATCCCATAAGTTATCATTTGCCTGAATAATATAATTAGCATTTGCTATAGCCATTTTTTTAAGTGCAGGTTGTTGCTTTGCTCTTGTTTTTTTTGCGTATTGTACGCTAGCAGCACCAGGGAGCATAAGAGCTTGTCCTGGTCGTAGCATGTTAGATTTTCTGTTATTAAGGCTTTTTAGTATATGGATAGGAACACCCGTTGCACGAGAAATTCTCCACCAAGAGTCGCCAGAGCGAACTATATATCTATCATATCCTGCATAAGGTCTTGATGTTTCTTTTTTCAAATGAGCAGTTACAAGGGCTAATTTGTCTGTAGGCACACGAATAATAGTAGTCATATGTGGTGGACTAACTTGACGTTTAAATGCAGGGTTATAGTTGTGGAATTCAGTCCAGCTTAATCCAGAAACTTTTGCAACAGACAGAAGATCTGTGCCACCTTTTATAGATATAGCTTCAATATTATGTTTTGTAAGAGTAAGAGGTTCAAAACCGAGCTCATCTAGATTTCTAAAAATTTTAGAAATAGCAATGAATTTAGGCACGTAGTCTTTTGTTTCTTTTCTTAATCGAGTTCTATAATTTTTAATTGTGTGATTTTTTTCAGCGAGCTCAAAGAAATCTTTTGAATTGGTAGTTTTTAAAGCTCGTGCAATTTTTCCTTCTCCTGCATTGTATGCAGCAAGAGCAAGATACCAGTCGCCAAAGAGTGAATGTAGGTATTTTAAATATTTAATAGCAGCTTCTGTTGCAAGATAAGGGTCACGTCTTTCATCAATCCACCAGTCTACACGTAGACCATATCTTTTCCCCGTACTTGGCATAAACTGCCACATACCAGCAGCACCAGCCCATGAGTAGGCAAGAGAGTTATAGCCACTTTCTGAGAAAGGTAGCAAAACTAAATCTTGAGGCAATCCATGTTTATCAAGTTGGTCAAGGATATAAGGAATAAACGGTTCACTTCTTTTTAACCACATGCTAAAACTTTTTCTTGCACGGTGAGTATAAAGAGTAAAATACTGCTCCATTTCTTTGGATTCATAAATATCAAGATCGTAAACTAGTCCACGAGTATCTTTTTCTTCAAGTATTTTCTTTTCATTTGCAGTAAGTTCCTGTAAGTTTTCTTCTGGTGTTTCAGAAAGTGCGGGGTCTAGTTCTTCTTCTGAGTCATCAGAATCATCGTAGAAAAAGACGCTGAACTCTTTTTCAGAAAGAGGATCTACGTTATTTTTACCCGACGAACAACCTGTCATACTTAAAAATATGACAAAAAGAGCAACAAAATTAAATGAAAATAAGCCTTTCAAAAATACCTCCAAAAATCTATTCTGCAAGGACTTTATTTCCTTTATTTGCAGATGTAAAGTGTTTATTACTGATATGAATAGATATAAAGCCTTTATTAGTAAAAAATAGATATTGCAAATAATGCGCCACAATTAAAAAATAGATGAAAAAGAGAAAAAAATGTCTGAAAGAGAAAGAAAAACATCCGACAAAGAACAAGAAAATGTGTTTGTGGCTGGCAAGAAACCAGTAACAGAGCTCTTAACTAATCGCCCAAAAGAAGTTGATTTAGTATATTTTAGAGTAGGGCAAAATGATGCGGAAACAGAGAGACTTATAGAATTATGTAAGAACTCTCGAATTTTGTATCGTTTTATTGACACTAAAAAGTTTGATACTTTTTATAGAGGCAACCATCAATATGTGCTCGCTAAATTAGCTGGTCTTACCTATAAGCCGCTGGAGGAACTTGTGGAAGCCGCATTTGATGCACCGCTGCCTGTTATTG
>CAMQUX010000023.1 GCA_947037905.1 uncultured Desulfovibrionaceae bacterium
AAATTTTAAATATTATATATAAACCCTTAATATTTTAATATATTATACACAATTAAAAAATAAAACGTGCATAATCAAACCCATAAAAATATTCAAACATACCTTACAAACAATAATTAATAAAAAGTAGATAATCATCATGTCAAATTTCGTACACCTGCATTGCCATACAGAATTTAGCCTCTTAGATGGCGCCATAAGCATAGAAAAATTGTGCAAAAAAGCAAAAGATTTAGATATGCAACATATTGCCATCACAGACCATGGTAATATGCACGGGGCGCTTATTTTTTATCAGGCAGCAAAAAAAGCAGGGCTCAATCCCATCATTGGCTGCGAGGTGTACATAGCAAAAAATTCACGGTTTGAGAAAAAAAGCAAATCAGATACCTATCATCTTGTTCTTCTTGCAAAAAATGAAAATGGATATAAAAATCTGTGCAGACTTGTATCGTACAGTAATATTGATGGATTTTACTATAAACCCCGCATAGACAAAGAACTACTACGTGAATACGGGCAAGATATTATAGCTCTTTCCGCCTGCCTAGGGGGAGAAATTCCTCAAGCGCTCATGCAAAATAATCTCGAGCTTGCAAAGTCCTTAGCGCTAGAATACGCAGAACTCTTTCCTGATAATTTCTATTTAGAGATTCAAGATAACGGCATAGCAGAGCAGTATGTTGTAAATGAACAGCTTATAAAACTTGCGCAAGAAACAAATCTGCCACTTGTTGCAACAAACGATTGCCATTATTTAAATAATGGCGACCATGAAGCGCACGAAATTTTGCTCTGTGTGCAAACGCAAACAACTATTCATGATGAAAAACGTATGCGCATGGGTACCGACCAGCTCTATTATAAAAGCCCAGAAGAAATGACAAAAGCTTTTGCCCATGTGCCAGAAGCCATTTCAAATACAATAAAAATAGCCGAACAGTGTCAGATAGAAATAAATTTAACCGAACATTATTTCCCTAAATACGACCTTCCAGAAGGAAGTACTATAGATTCTGAATTTGACCGCTTATGCCGTGAGGGCTTAGCAAAAAGAATCGAAAATGTTCCTTATAAAATAGACGAGCAAGTATATCTCGATAGGCTCGATTATGAGCTAAAAGTTATAACAGATATGCAGTTTCCAGCATATTTTCTTATAGTGCAAGATTTTATAAACTGGGCAAAAAGTAATAATATTCCAGTAGGACCAGGGCGTGGATCTGCAGCTGGTTCAATAGTTGCTTGGGCGCTGCGTATTACAAATATTGACCCAATTCCATACGATCTTCTTTTTGAACGTTTCCTTAATACCGAACGTGTGTCTCTTCCTGATATAGACGTGGATTTTTGCGAGCGACGTCGTATAGATGTTATAAAATATTGTATGGACAAATACGGTGAAGATTACCTTGCGCAAATAACAACCTTTGGAACAATGAAAGCAAAAGGTGTTATTAGAGATGTTGGGCGTGCCACTGGCATGACCTTCCAAGAAACAGATAAAATAGCAAAGCTCATACCAGATGAGCTTAAAATGACCATTGAAAAAGCACTCACAGTTGAACCGCAGCTGTACAATTTATATGAGGCTGATCCACAAATAAAGAAACTACTTGATGTTTGTAAAAAACTAGAAGGGCTCTCTCGGCATGCCTCAACACATGCAGCAGGCGTGGTGCTTTCCCCGCTGCCTATGATGGAATATCTTCCTGTTTACAAATCAAAAAAAGGTGAAGTAGAGACACTTGTCACACAGTATGATATGAAATACGTTGAAAAAGTAGGGCTTATAAAGTTCGACTTTTTAGGACTACGTACCATAACTGTCATACAAGATTGTCTTGATATTATACGCGAGCAAGGAAAAGATGTTCCTGATTTAGACACGCTCACAGTAAACGACGTGGACACCTACAAAATTTTTGCCCGTGGCGAAACTGATGGAATCTTTCAGGTGGAAAGTGCAGGTATGCGTAAATATTTGCGCATGCTTCGTCCTAACTGTTTTGAGGATATAATAGCCATGCTTGCTCTTTATCGTCCAGGACCACTTGGTATGGGGATGGTTGAAGAATTTATTAAAAGAAAACATGGCGAGACCGAAGTAAGTTATCCGCATCCTTCTTTAGAAGAAATACTTAAACCCACATATGGTGTTATGGTTTATCAGGAACAAGTTATGAGTACCGCGAGAATTATCGCAAACTACTCACTTGGTGAAGGGGATTTACTACGCCGTGCTATGGGTAAAAAAGATGCTGTTGAAATGGCAAATCAGCGTGCACGTTTCTTAGCTGGGGCGAAAGAAAATGAAATAGCAGAGAAAATTGCTAATGAAATATTTGATACCATGGAAAAATTCGCAGAATATGGTTTTAATAAATCGCACTCTGCAGCCTATGCGCTCATATCATATCAGACCGCATATCTTAAAGCACATTTTCCTTTAGAATTTATGGCAGCTATTATTAGCTCTGAGCTCAACAATACAGACAAAGTCTACACCTATATAAACACCTGTAAAGATATGGGCATAACCGTTTCCCCGCCAAATATTAATCATGGCAGAGGGCGTTTTTCTGTACAAGACGGGTGTATTCTTTTTGGGCTTGGGAGCATTAAAAATGTTTCTGAAGAAGCACTAAAAGATGTTGTACGTGAGCGAGAAGAAAATGGTTCTTTTGAAAATCTTGTGGATTTTTGTAACCGCACAGCACATTTTAAAGTAAGCAAACGCCAGCTAGAATATCTTATTAAAAGTGGCGCTATGGATATTTTTGAGTGCTCCCGATGTGGGCTTATGGCAAGTTTAGATAAAGTAGTTGCAAACGCACAGCGCAGTATTAAAGAAAAAGAATCCGGCATGCTCTCCATGCTGTCCCTTATGACAGCAAAAGATGGAGAAGATTTCTCGCAAAATACAAATATGCCAGAAGAAGCATCGTGCAAAGAATGGGACGAAAAAGAAAAGCTAATATTTGAAAAAGAAGCGCTCGGATTTTATCTTTCCTCGCACCCACTCACAAAATATAGATATGATATTAAACGCCTAAGCTCTATATCAATCGCAAGTATCAAAGAGTTACAACATGAAACACAAGGCTCTGTGCCTGTAATTATAACATCTCTTTCTGAAAAGATAACAAGAAATGGAAAGAAAATGGCCATAGCGCAGATAGAAGATCTTACTGGCTCTGGAGAGTTAGTAATCTTTCCAAAAGCTTGGATTGAGTATTCTGCCTATTTTGCAGAAGAGCGCCCCCTTTGGATTACAGGGCGTTTAGGACAAGAAGTGGCTGATGATGAAGAAAATTCTAAACAGGCAAAGATAATATTAGAAGATGTGATTTGGTTTGATGATAAACTACGAAGAGACACAACTCCTATAGAGTTACAATGCCTTGCAGAAAATTGTTCTGATGAGATTCTATTAGAGTTAAAAACACTCTTAAAACAATACCCAGGAAAATGTCCGCTACATATGACCATGCAGCTTGAAAATACTCTTTGTACCTTAGGTTTTGATGATGAGTATAAGGTGCAGGCAACAGGTGATTTTTGGGAATCATTTACCGATTTACAAAAACAGCTCATGCAGAGTGCATAAATGCGCGCAAGCGTGTGAAACAGTTCTGGTTAGATATCTACACAGACAATATACTTGTATAACTAACATATTTATACAAACAATATATTCAGATAAATAATATATTCAGATAAATAATATATTTGAGTGAAAAATATATTCGTATAAATTGGATACTTGCACAAACAATACAGAGCTCTATATTAATTATTTAATTTCACGCAAATTATTTAGTTTCACGCAAATTATTTTACTTTGCTTATCAACAGCAGTTAGTCATAATTGATTCGATAAAAATCTTTTATTAGAAATATTGATAAAAAAAATCTTCAAAAATAGTATGAAAAAAATCTTTTAGTTTTTTAGCTAAAAGATTTTTTTATGAGTTCTGTAAACGTGCTTATATGCTGATTTATAGAGTAATTAGTTTTATATGGAGCACTTAGCAAGATATATTTTAAGTTTTTTTTACTCTCAATATTCTAAGCCATATAAAAATGCTTAACTTCTACTTTTATTTTCTATTTACCACTTATGCCAAGTCGTTTCTTATCTGCTCGTATTTTTTTCTTGCGTAAAAATTCTTTATAATAATACTGAACTTTATAACGAAACTCTCGTAATATATGCATTATTTTATTTTTTTCTCGCTCGTATATTGGCTTTCTGTATCCTGCTGCAAAATTTCCGTTTGCATCAAACGGCTCACCTACCCCAAACACATCATCGTCTCTTTTTATAGAAAATGCTTTTGCGTGCGGCTCGTACCTTCGAAAACTTGCGTGAATGCAAGAGTCTTTTTTAGCTAAATCATAAACCCAGCGCTCTAAAAAAAGTTGCTCATCATCAAAAATACCTGTAAATGAAAACCGCGCGAGTCGCTCTTTTATGTCTCGCAGTACTGCCGCACGAGCGCCCCACATGCCAGCAAGAATTAAACGCCCATGCTGTGGATGATCTCGCATTATATGAAAATTTTTACCAGATTCTAACCATTCATTTACAGCGGTTACTTCTCTCATGGAAAATCTGGAATCAACATCTCGAATAAGGACAATCTCTACATCTTCATCTGCAAATGCATAAAAACGCCAAATAGTTCCTATTAACCCTTCCAAATCATCTTCTAAAAAAACTTCTGCGCCCTCATTTTTGAGCGCTCCAACTGTTTCTTCTGGGACACTTTTGCCCACATAAAAGCGTGTTGTAAAATCTGGATAAAACTCTTTTGCAGTTCGTGCGTTTTCTACTGCGCCAACTAAGTACTTTGGATTATCTCCAAAAAGAGAATAGGATATTATTTTTTTCATAATACAATAAGTGCCTTAAACTTCTTTTTTTTTCGCATTTTTTCATAAATATATTTCTTATACTTTCTTTTCTAATTTAGCTTAATAGAGTAAAGCTACTCTTTATTTGCTAGCTTTTCTTTAGCACGAATTTCTGCAAGGCGTCTTTTCTCTTTACGTTTATAAGCGGCTCCATCTTTCAATGCTAGAATCCAAAAAAGAAATTTATCTATTATTGTCGTAGATACTACAGTTTCAGATTCATATTTAAACTTTCCATCTTCAATAACCTGCCCCACAAACAAGCTATTATTTGCGGCTCTTTTAGTAGGAAATGGCCTTGCATGTTTTTCCCATCTATAATGGCTTGTATGAACACAAGAATCATTTTTCGCTAAATCGTAAACATGGACATATAAAAAATTCTGATCAGCACCTTTTAATCCATTCAATCTAAACTCAACAAGTCTCTCTTTTATATCTCGTAGTGCCGCCGCACGAGCACCCCACATACCGCCAAGCATTAAAACTCCATGGCGGATATGATCTCGCATTATATGGAAACTCTTACCCGATTCTAACCATTCATTTACAGCCGCTGCTTCTCGCATAGACAATCTTGAATCTGCATCTCGAATAATTGCAAGCTCTACATCTTCGTCTGCAAATACATAAAAACGCCAAATCATTGCGTTTAATCCTTCCAAATCATCTTCTATAAAAACTTCTGCACCCTCATTTTTTAAGGCTTCAACTATTTTTTCTGGGATACTTTTACTCACATAAAAACGGGCTATGAACTCTGGATAATATTTTTTTACACTTTTAGCATTCTCGATTGCACCATCAAGATACATTGGATTATCGCCAAAAAGAGAATAGGATATTATTTTTTTCATAATACAATAAACCTCTCACATTTATATTTTGCTTAAATTTATATTTGCCTAGCAAAAACATTTTAATTTTTCTCTTCAAAGTTCCAAGTTATCTTAATTAAAATACTTTTACTATTGTATTTTAATTAAATATCAACATACAATAGTCTTTAACTTAGCCATAGCAGCATTACTCGTGATGATAAGGAAAACCTTTGTTTATGCTCGCAGCTCTATACAGTTGCTCAAGTAGCACGAGCTTTGCAAGCTCATGTGGAAAAGTCATATCACTTAAACGCACAAGTAAATGCGCTTGCTCTTTTAAATTTGCAGATAATCCAAATGCACCGCCCACAATAAAACATGGCGCAGTACTTGATGAGTCTATCCATTTTGTTAAATTTTTTGCGAACTCTTTCGATGTGAAAGATTGTCCTTTTTCATCTAAACAAATAACATAATCTTTTGCTGTTATTTTTAAAGAGAGCAAATCACTTTCGTAATGTACTCTCTCTAAAGTAGGAAGTTTCGGTGGAGCCACTTTTACAGTAATTTCTTCTAATTTATGGAAATACTGTATCTTCTTTTTATATGCATCTTCTGCTTTTAAAAAAAATGGCTCTTTTGTTACACCTACACTTAAAAGACGTATCTTGTTCATTAAAGATTTTTCAACTCTGCTGAAAGTATTCCGTCTACATAATTAATGCGAACATATCCGCCCTCTGAAAAAGCACCAGCATTAAACATTTTACTTTTTCCTAAAACATCTTCACCTTTTGATTCGTGAATATGCCCAAAAACACATATATCTGGATGCATTGTTTCTATAAAATCACGCACTGCAGGGCTTCCTACATGTGTTCCATCTGACAAGGCATCTAATTTTGTATCAAAGGGCGGGTTGTGTGAAAAGAATATAAGTGGCTGTGCAGGATTTATCTGCCTTTTCATGGTTTCAAGCCACTGCCCCATTTCTTCTTCTGTTACTTCACCTGGAGTATTAAACGGTGTTGTTGTTGAAAAACCTACACCTGCAACTTGTATCGCTGTATCTTCATCACCTATTACAAACACTTGCTTGTGCATAGTTTTTCCCGCTTTATGTAAAAAATCGGAAAACCCAACAGCGTCCATATTACCAGCAAACGCGTATACTTTTTTTGCTTTTACCTCAACTGCCTCTAAAACAGCCTCTGCGTGCATGCTTGTCTCGCCGTCGCTTAAATCTCCCACTAAAAATACTGCCTCAGCGCCTAAAGACTCGTTACGTAAACGTGGTAAAGCTCTTAAATCTTCATGTATATCACCAAATGCTATCCAATACATACAAAACACTCCTAATCTTTCTAAAATATTTTATGCACTTTACTCTCTGCGTTTCTTAAAGTAAACAATAACTAACAAACAAATTTATTATTCGATATTTTTATGCCAGATACAAAAAAATTAGACAAAAAAGAACTGCGAAAATATTTTAATGCAAAACGAAAAGCTCTAAGTGTACACGATAGAGAGCTTTTTAGCGCACAAGTTTGTGACACTCTTTTTGCGCTCATTATGAATATGAATGTGCAAGAGACACTATATACTCAAACTACACTAGATATACTAGATACTAGCAATTCTACATGCACCCAATCTACGAATCGGGACACCTCCCAATCTGCAAAACCTGCTAAAAAAGTTCTTCTGTACGCAAGCGTTCATAACGAGCTTTCCCTTTTCCCTCTTTTTCACTTGCTACAAAAAAATAATATCGAAACTTTTTTCCCTCGCTGTGAAAATAAAACAGGCCAGATGTATCTTGTAAAAATACAGAACTTAGAGGAACTTACTGAGTCTACTTTCTCTATTTTAGAGCCTAAAAAACACCTAGCGCCAACAGCAGAAATTCCTCACATTGCATGTATTCCTGCTCTTGCTTTTGATGAATATGGGACACGCCTTGGTATGGGACTTGGCTATTACGATACTTTTTTTGCCCAACCTGCCTACTCTAAAACTCTTCGTGTGGGCGTTGGGTATGATTTTCAAATATCCTTAAATGCCCTACCAAAAGAAAAACAAGATATCAGCATGCAAAGGATTATAAGCCCTACACAAAATATCTTGCTCTCATAATATTTATATTTTCTGCCATTTAAAAAACTTTCTGCCGTTTAAAAAGTTTTAGGACTTTAAAAATTAAAAAGAGTTAGAAATTTTAGAATTTTCTCGTATTTTCTCCGATTTTCTCGGATCAACACTGTACTAAATAAAAACTTTCCTGCTCGTAAAATCCGCTAGCAAAAAAATATTTATCTTATAAGTTATCAAGCCCCTGATCCTTTTTTAAGAACTCTTTGCCAATGGAGAAACCTTTTCCTAAGCATTCTCCTAATCCATAATAGAGACCTGCCACTGGCGCAAACATGGCTGGAGATATTTTTTCGATATCTGGCTTACCATCGGCTGTGAGCATTTCCTCGTTTATTTTAACGTCTTGTACCTCACCTATGAACTGCGTATGCACACCAAGTTCTATTGTTTTATAAAGCGAGCATTCTATAATCACTGGAGATTCTTGCACAAAAGGAGCATCTACAAATTCTGCTCGCTCTGCATGTAGCCCTAATTCTGAAAATTTATCAACACGTCTTCCTGAAACTATTCCAGCATAATCTGCCTGTTTTATAATACTCTTTGTGGCAAGGGATATGGTAAAGCTCTTTCTTTTTATAATCGCATCAGCAGTATATCTTACTGGACGAACCGAAACCGCAATACATAATGGCTCAGAGCTACAAATACCGCCCCATGCTGCTGTCATTATATTCGCCTTACCATGCTCATCATATGTGCCCACCAAAAATACTGGTGTTGGATATACTAACGCTTGTTTTCCTACAGATTTTTTCATATAAACCCCTTTAGTTTTATTCTAGCTATAATTATAAGTACGCAAAACAATTGAAAATTGCAAATATCAATATAGTATTCTTTTTTTTACCGCTTTATTTGTAAAAGAAAATAACTACAGAGTATTTCCCTCCACATAATATTTCCTTCTATTCTCTTTTTTAGCATTCCCTAAATGATTTTATATACTGTTTCTATTTTTTAACGCTTAGCTCGTAAGATATTAGGTTTCTGATAACTTTCTTGTGTACCACTAATAATTTATACTTTGAGCGCTCTGTATCTTCTCATTCACATGAGCCTAAAATATAAAATTCATTCAAAGGAAAAGACATTATAAATATCTTATTTAGTGTCTCTCATTCGTTAAAAGAGCGGTTCTATGCTCGACAAAAAAAATCAAATAACATATACTAAAAGCTAATCCGAACTATAAGGTGAAATTATGCGTCTATACAATACACTCAGTCGAACAAAAGAAGAATTTTTCCCTACCAATAACAAGGTCAACATATACACCTGTGGCATTACTGTGTACGATTTATGCCATATAGGACATGCACGCTCAGCTATTGTTTTTGATATACTCGTGCGCTACTTTCGCCATAAAGGCTATGATGTAACGTTTATTCGCAATTTTACAGATGTTGATGATAAAATAGTGCGCAGGGCAAATGAAGAAGGTATTTCTCCAGAAGAAGTTGCGGATAAATATATTCGTGCGTTTCATGAAGATATGAGCACTTTAAAGGTGCTTCCAGCAGATATTGAGCCTAAATGTACAGAACATATAGCAGAGATGGTAACGTTTATTGAAAAACTTATTAAGGCAGATAAAGCCTACAGCAGCCCTTGTGGCGATGTATACTTTCGAGTGCGTTCTTTTGCTGATTACGGAAAACTCTCAGGAAGAAATATTGAAGATATGATAGCGGGTGCTCGCATAGAAATAGGCGAGGAAAAAGAAGATCCGCTCGATTTTACCCTTTGGAAAAGTACAAAACCAAATGAACCATTTTGGGAAAGCCCTTGGGGAAAAGGTCGCCCTGGTTGGCATATAGAATGCTCTGCCATGTGTGAAAAATATGTGCCTCTGCCTTTAGATATTCATGGAGGTGGACAGGATCTTATTTTTCCACATCACGAAAATGAAATAGCACAGTCTGAAGCATGTGGTGAAAATCTCTTAGCACGCTTTTGGGTGCATAATGGATTTGTGCAAATAAATTCTGAAAAAATGTCCAAATCCTTAGGTAATTTCTTCACTATACGAGATATTTTAAAATCCTTTCTCCCTGAAGTACTGCGTTATTTTCTGTTAACTATTCATTATCGCTCACCTCTTGATTTTTCTTTTGACGCACTTGAAGATGCAGAAAAAGGAATTCGTCGTATATATACTGCAATTGGGAGCATAGAAGAAAGGCTCGCTCAAGACTCATGGACAGACACTGCAATCCCTGAAGAGTTTGAGCAAGAGCTTGATCAAATTGAGAATAATTTTACAATTGCCATGGAAGATGATTTAAATACAGCAAATGCGCTAGGGCAAATTTTTACAATGCTACGCCTTGCTGGCAGGTTAGATGAAAATAAAAAACTACAAAAAAGCAAATTTGCAAAAGAAATTTTTGAAAGGATTCTTACAAACATGAAAAACTGGAGTCCTCTTTTTGCAATATTTGAAACTACTCCGCAAGATTTTTTAACTAGCCTTAAAGACAGTAAAATACTCAGAAAAAATATAAACACAGAAGAAATAGAGCAGATACTTGCAAAGCGTGCGACCGCAAGAATTGAGAAAGATTTTGCACAATCTGATGCGCTACGTGATGTACTTTTAGGAAAAGAAATAATCGTTAAGGATACTGCAAACGGACAAACTTGGGATATCGTTTAAAATGGTTTACGTTTATCTTGTGAAACTTTAAATCTTTTAATTTTGGAATTTTGGAATTTTAAGCCTTTAAACAGTTCTTTTAAATCTTCGAATAATAAATAAGCTTATGTATATGTGGCAAATAAATGGCACAAAATAAATTAAGCTTATATAAATTACATTCTCAAAGCTTCATGCATCTCGTATTATCGAAGCTCATGCATACTGTATTTGCATATGTTAGCAGGTATTTTTTGCAGGTATTTTTGGCGGGTATTTTTGGTGAGTATTTTTGGTGAGTATTTTTTCTCATACACTCCGCAATATATTTTTTATTTTTGTAAAAGTTTTTTATTTTTTTATTCTATACTTTTTGTTTTTTTCTTATTTGCAAAAGCAGGAGTATTTTTTTCTCTTACTATAATAGAGTTTTTCTCTTATTATAAACGGCTCTTGCAGTTTATTTATTAGAATAAAATGTCTCTTATAGAAAATTTATTGCTAAAAAAAAGAAAGCCTTGCACTTTCGCTTTCTTTCTTGTAAAATGTCTTTCATTAAAAAAAGAGGATAATCTTATGTATCAACTTGTTCTAGTATACGATAATGGTCGAGAAGAATCTATTTTCATATCAGACGACATACGTGAAGTCGAACTCCGTAAACAAAATCACATCCGGTCTATCACAGAAGGCATTGCTGAAATTCGTGACTATACACCAATAAACGAAAAAAAGTAAAAATGTCTTGACAGAGTTAGATTTTTTTGAAATAAATATCTTTACCACCGTACGGTAGGTTACACCAAATCTATCGTACACTCGCACTATGGGCCCACCCCTGTAGTGCGAAACTATGCGGAGCCGTAGTTAAGTTGGTTATAACGCCGGCCTGTCACGCCGGAGGCCGAGGGTTCGAGTCCCTTCGGCTCCGCCATTAGACATTTTAAAGCTCTCTTTTTATTAAGAGAGCTTTTTCTTATGCTTTTTTTGGATTTTATTTCCATTTGGATTTTATTTCCATTTAGGTACAGCTATCTTTATTTAACAGATATACTTATATCTAAAGTGCATACCTTGATATTAATAGGCATATTTATATTAATGGGTACGTTTATATTTTACAGTTTTTAAAAGTTCATAGTTTGCTCTTAATCTGCACATATTAAGCTTAAACTATAAAACACCCACCTTTCTCTTCGTTACAATCCTTCAATTTAAAACATAGCTATATTTAATATGTTGCAGGCTGCTCCTAAGTTTATAACTTACTCCTAATTTACAAGTTATTCCTAATCTATACCTGCGCCTAATCTATACCTGCGCCTAATCTATACCTTGTGGCTAGTTTATAACTACTCCTGCACAAGTTTACTCATCATTTATAGTTTACGCTTAATTTTATAGCTCGCTCCTAACTTATAGTCCTAAGCCA
>CAMQUX010000024.1 GCA_947037905.1 uncultured Desulfovibrionaceae bacterium
TGCTTGTTCTGCCAGCTATTTTTTCTGTGCTAAGCATTGTAGTGCAAACTTTGCACGATTCGTTTTTTCGCGCATAAACATAAAAAAAGTTCTGAAACGCACCAACATTACCACCTGAGTCACGGTAATCTCTAATGGAACTGCCATTTTCAGCAATGGCTTTTAGTAACACTTTTTGAATGCTAGATAGAAGTGCTTCTTTTTCTTCACTTGATAGCTCTGCAGTTTTTCTGTTAGGGTGAATTTTCGCATGAAAAAGTGATTCATCTGCATAAATATTTCCAATGCCCGCAAGGTATTTTTGGCTAAGTAAAAAGTTTTTTATGCCCGTGTTTGTCTTTTTGAGACAGTCATTAAATTCTGTAAGGCTTATTGTGAGTGGCTCTTTTCCTAAAGTTTTTAAGAAAGAAAAATCTTTTAAAGTTTCTCTTGTAAAAAGACCTGCGTAGCCAAATTTACGTTGGTCGGAAAAAAGCAATTCTTGTGCGTCTTCTAATATAAACTTAATACGTGCATGCTGGGTATTTTCTTTTTGTATGCTTATATCTTCTGTAATAACAATTCTTCCTGTCATTTTTAGGTGAAAAAGAAGTGTCATTTCATTTGATAGTTCAAATATAATGAGCTTTCCACGTCTAAAAATTTTCGTAATAGAATTGTTTTCTATGTTTTTTATAAAAAAATCTTTCTTCTGTAGGAGTGATTTTTCTTCATAAACACAAACAGTCGCTATTTTTTTTCCGAGGAGTTTTTTATTTAATCCACGTATAATGGTTTCAACTTCTGGTAATTCTGGCATAGATGTTCGCTATTATTTTTATTCTGCTATAACAACTCTATTTCTACCCATTTCTTTTGCAGAGTACAAGGCATTATCTGCCTCTTCTACAAAGTCTGCAAAAGTTTTGTTCTCTGAGTCCTCTTTTACACTTATACCAATAGACGCGGTGACATTTATTATTTTTTCTTTAAATTCGATAGGTTTTTTTTCTATCTGATCGAGTATCTTTTTTGCAAATTCTAAGGTTTTTTCTTTTGAATATTTTGAGAGTAATATAGAAAATTCTTCGCTGCCAAATCGTGCTGCAAAAATATCCTCATTTTCATATTCTCTTAATATAAGTCCTATTTTAGAGAGAACAAAATCTCCTGCTAGGTGCCCATGTTTGTCATTTATTTCTTTAAAATGATCAATGTCGAGCATTATAAGCGATAGAGCAATATTTTCTTGCAATTTTTTTTGCACTGTTTCTTTGAAATACTTTTTATTGTGATTTTTTGTTAGCTCATCTCTTAAAAGAAGTTTTTCCATTTGCGCTGTGCTTATTTTATTTAAAAGAGCCTCGTGTAATTCATGGCAAAAAAGTTCTAGGAGTGATGATTCATTTTTTGAAAACATTCTTTCGCACTTATAACTTAGCCCAATATATCCGAGAATAGTTTCGTCTTTTCTTAAATCTCTACTATGAAATACTATATCTTGCTCTATGGCTTTTTGATTTTCTGAAAGGATATCTATAATATGTATTTTTTTCTGAATAGCATCTTTGTCCTTATAATGATTAATAATAGTTTTCGAGTGATAATTTGAGAAGAGTGTGTTCTCTATAAAAAGACTCTCATCTTTAAAAAAGAGCAAATGCAGTGCAATATCTGGAAATACTTCACCTAGTAATGCTTCAAATTTATGCAATGAATTATAAAAATCCTTTTCTTTTGTTACAATATGGAGAACTTCTTGTATGATTTTATTTTGACTTTTTTGAGCGTCCAATATATTTTTCTCTATTGATAATAATGTTTGTGTAAGAGTTAGCTTATTTTCTACTTTTTTAATGTCTTGTAGATATATAAGTGTGTTTTCTAATATGTTGTTATTTATATTTTTTTTTGCAATTTCTGCAAAATCTTTCTGAATATTTTCTTCAAAATCTTTTGAGTCTGAATTTTCTATAAGGATATGTTGTGTATTTGCTAAACTATTTTTATAAAGAGTTTTCTCATCACTTGTGAGATTTGCCCAACTACTGCTTGAAATACCGCTAATACTGTCTTGGCGGTGGTTGTTTGATGAGTTATATAAATTGATTGTAGGAAGTGCTGTATAAGAATACTCTTCTCCTACTAGGTGTGTTATTTCTTGTTCTAAAGATTCCCCTAGCGCAAAACTTATGATTTGTTCTTTTTCTTTTGAATTGTGCATTTTTTTCTCCATGACTAGAATAAGCAAATTGTGTGCCATTTTTTGGATAGAAAATAAACGATTAAAAGGTTAGCATAGAATTCTTATAAACAACTATTAAGCAAGCATAAAACATTGCTAATACAATAATAAAGCCACGATAATGCCGTGATAATGCAACTATAATAGAAATTACTACACGCCCGAGAATGACTGTAAAATAAGTATAGAGGAATAATAAATGAAAATAGAAGCATGTGAAATACCTGATGTTTTTTTAATAACCCCGAGAATTTTTCAAGATGATAGAGGCTTTTTCTATGAAAGTTTTCGGCAAAATGTTTTTGAAGAAGCTATAGGGCGAGAAGTTTCTTTTGTGCAAGAGAATCATTCTGTATCACAAAAAAATGTTCTGCGTGGCATGCATTATCAACTTAATCCACATGCACAGGGAAAGCTTGTGCGCTGTGTGCAAGGAGCTGTGCTTGATGTGGCAGTTGATATTCGCAAAAATTCTGCATATTTTGGTAAATATGTAGGGCTAATTTTGGCCGCTGAAAATCATCAACAGCTCTGGATTCCTGAAGGTTTTGCGCACGCATTTTTAACACTTTCAGAGACAGCAAGCTTTGTTTATAAAACAACAAATTATTATTCACCAGTTTCTGAGCGCTCTATAATATGGAACGATAAAACAGTTGCAATAGACTGGATTAGTTTAGCAAAACAGTCACCTTTAGGAAAAGACTTGCGTTTAGAAGATATATTATTATCTATAAAAGACGCTAAGGCTCTCTCTTTAGAGCAGGCAGAACTATTTGCCTAAACAGAAATATTTGCCTAAACAGAAATATTTGCTAGGCAGAAATATTTGTAGAATTAGCAAATTATATTTATTTTTGTATTCTCATTAAAAATAGATACTGGCAGAAACTGTTTAAGCGGTAAAATTTTCCTAGGTATTTTATTTCTGTTTGAAAAATAGAGAATGGTTTAAAGAGAAAATAACCACAAAGGAGATAATATAATTTTTTTAATTGTTTATTTGTAAATTATTTTTTGTTCTTTATGAAAAGAGGCTTCAATGAATAGATATGCTTTTTATGATTTTAAATTTGGCATTTTAAAGATAGCTTATACAGGTATGGCTGTTATTTATTTAAAAAAAGTAGCATATATTGATGAAAAGAACGAATGCTCAAAGCTTTCAGATATGGCTTTTTTGCAAATACAGGAATATTTAAACGGGAAGCGCAAGAGCTTTGATTTCCCCTATGAGCTTATTGGTACGGAGTTTCAGAAGACAGTGTGGCGTGCTCTTTGTGATATCCCATACGGCGAAACCTGCTCGTATAAAGACGTTGCAATAGCAATAGGTAACCCAAAGGCAAGCAGAGCAATTGGAATGGCGAATAACAAGAATCCTATGACCATTATGTTTCCTTGTCATAGAGTAATTGGAGCAAATGGAAAACTTGTGGGATATGCAGGCGGGCTTGAAATGAAAAAGGCTCTTCTTGAGCTTGAAAGTCGGTGTAAGGTTAAATAGATAGTGCTATTTATTGTTTTATTGCTTCATTCTATTTATTCTTTTTAGGGATGGATTTATGAATAAAGCAAAACTATCTATTAGTTTCTTTCGATTTTATTCAATTTTTATATATAAATTATCTATAGAATTATTTTTTTAGGAAATCTAAAAAATAAACATATTCCTAAAACTGCATTAAATCCAATTGCTGAAAAATACTCAATTTTTTGGATTCCAAAGTATTCTTGTATTTTATAAACTATTTTCTACAAAAACAATTCGTTGTATGGTCATTTACTATACCAGTAGCCTGAAGGTAGGCATAAATAATAGTAGCCCCTACAAATTTAAACCCTAGTTTTTTAAGATCTTTGCTGATTTTTTCAGATAGGGGAGTTGAAGCTGGTACCTCGCTCATATTTTTCCACGAGTTTACAATCACTTTTCCGTCTACATATTGCCAAATAAACTGAGAAAAACTTTCATGCTTTTCCTCTATAGCTTTAAATGCTTTTGCGTTCGTTACTAATGCTTTTAGTTTTAATCTATTACGTATTATCCCCTCATTTTGCATAAGTTCTTCTATTTTTTTCTCATCATATTTTACTATTTTATCAATATTAAAATCATCAAATGCAATGCGCATATTTTCTCTTTTTTTTAAAATTGTAATCCATGAGAGTCCTGCTTGCATGCTCTCTAGCACGAGCATTTCAAACAGTGTTTTATCATCATAAACAGCTTGTCCCCACTGATTATCGTGATAGTTAATATTTAATTCTCCAACTGCCCATGCACAGCGAACCTTGTCATTTTCCTTATTCATTCTTTATTTCCCCCTCGGTTTAATAACTAAAGCGTACCTAAATTTGTATATTAGAATAAACTATTTTACTTCATGATAATTAGAGGACTATTTTTTGAGTATTGTATTGCAAAGTCTTTTATAAGCTAATTTATAAGATAAAGGTATTTACCTGATAAAACTAGTAACCGTATATATGAACTATTTCTTAAAATATATATAAGATAAAACTAACAATAGTATAAGCTAACTATGCTTTAAAAATAAGTATACTTTGAAATTAACTGCTCCTTAAAATATCTGTAAGATAAAGTAACTATGATATAAAGTAACTATGATATAAAATAACTATGAGATAAAACTAAGTATCTCACAAAAATAATTATGCTTAAAAGTATCTTTTCAGTTTGATTTTGTCCCATACTTTTTTATTAGTTAAACACAAAATAGCCACGAAACGCAATAGTTTCGTGGCTATTTAATTGATCATTTATTTGCTATAAAAATTACGGTTATTTATAGCTTTTCTAAACTGACTCTATCACAATTAAAAATATCCATTATAGTGAATCTTTTTAATTAAAAGTCAACTCTGTTGCCATAATAAGCAGCGGTGAATAATTTTTCCATAGCAGCATCATCGATACTACGAGGATTTGTACCAGTACAAGGGTCAGCTACTGCTGTTTTTGCAAGATTTGGAAGTCTTTTTAAGAATTCAGCTTCATTCACACCAAACTCTTTAAGGCTTGCTGGAACGTTTAAGTTAATTCTCATTGTTTTGATTAACGCTACTAAAGAATTACTTAGCTCTAATTCTGTTGAACCTTTAAGTCCTAATTGTTTTGCAATTTCTGCATATTTTTTAGGTGCGGTTTTAGAATTATATTCAATTGCATATGTAAGATAGATAGCATTTGCTAAACCATGAGGAAGTTTAAAAATATCACCAGTTTTATGCGCCATTGAGTGAACAATACCTAAAATAGCATTTGAAAATGCCATTCCAGCTAAGCTTTGAGCAATATGCATACTTTTTCTAGCGGTCATATCTTTTTTGTAAGATCCTTCCAAGTTTTCAACTGTCATTTCAATAGCTTTCATAGCTAATGCGTCAGTTAATGGAGTTGACATGCTAGAAACATAAGCCTCAATAGCATGAGTTAAAACATCTAGTCCAGTATTTGCTACTACCTCTGGGCTAAGTGTTAATACTAGGTTTGTGTCAATAATAGCAATATCAGGAGTTAAGTTAAAGTCAGCAATTGGATATTTGATGCCTGTTTCTTTATCTGTAATTACGCTAAATGATGTAACTTCTGTTGCAGTACCACTTGTTGTTGTAATACCAATAAATTTTGCTTTTTTACGAAGCTCTGGTAAATTAAATGGCTTAACTGCTTCTTCAAAAGTGAAGTCAGGGTATTCATAAAATAACCACATGGCCTTTGCTGCATCTATTGGAGAACCGCCGCCAATGCCAATAATCCAATCAGGATTATATTCTAGCATTTCTGCTACACCTTTTTTTACTGTTGTAACGCTAGGGTCGTTCTCTACGCCAATAAATGTTTTACTCTCAATACCTGCTTCTTTAAGATAGCCTTCAACTTTAGCTAAGGTGCCGTCTTTTTTTAGTCTATCAGAACCAATTACGATAAACGCTTTTTTACCTGTAATATTTTTAAGATGACTTATAGCATCATCTCCCATAAACACGTCTCTTGGAATTGTAAATCTTGACATTTAAAAATCTCCTTTTCATATCTTGTTCAATTATTCATATATCATGCTAGAGATATATCTATTATAATTGCATTTGAAAAGAAGGCACCTTTTTGTCTGTCACTTACCAAAAAGTATGAATTGAACGATAGCGGGAGCCTTAGGAGATATTTTTTTTTAAATTATTTTGATTCCTTATCTAAATCATATTTTTTGATATAGACTTTGCCCCATTTATCCATGGATTCTAGAATCGGAATAAGATCTAGCCCTAAATCTGTAAGACTATATTCTACCATGGGCGGAACTTGAGGATAGATTTTCTTTTTTATAATAGAATTACCTTCTAAACTCTTTAGCTGCTGAGTGAGCATTTTTTGAGTTATTTCAGGAATCAGGCGTCTAAATTCGTTAAATCTGATCACAGAATGTTGATGAAGCTCCCACAAAAGTAGTGATTTCCATTTTCCACCTATGATTTCAAGAGTTATTTCAATATTGCACCGGTATTTACTGCAACTTACTTTGTTATTTCTATCTGGTGGCATTGTTCGCTCCTATTCATATTTATGTAGTATTTAGCTAATTCAATTTTTGAGTATATAGTTTGTCTTTTAGGACTAATGGTATTTTTAGTATGTATTATGCTATTTATAACATAGAATTTATCTTACATAAACTGTAAATCTCATAATAGTCACTTATTGCTTATGAGAATAGCTATGGTATGATTTTCTCTTATCCTATTAATTTATCTGTGTAGGATCTTTTTTAAATGAGAGTTATATTTTTTGTTTATAAGATAACTGTGGATATGAGTTTGTTAAAAAATAATGAAGATTTTTCAGTAGTTTAAAGAATAACTACCTAGAGGAGTATGAACCCTAGATGGGGAGCCTTTATATCTTAGATATCGATAAGTGTCACATCATTTTCATCTAATGTGCGGTTGGTGAATATTTTGCCAATGGCTACAAATCGCTCAGGACTATCTGTTACAAAATAACTCACATGCCCTTGACTTGTGTTTAAATTTTTCAGTTTTGCATCTTCAAGTACGCTTGAGACTTCTTCTGCAATAAGCTCTGCTGAATCAACAAGATGAATATCTTTGCCTAATACATTTTCGATGCTTTTTTTAAGCACTGGAAAATGCGTGCAGCCAAGTATTATGGTATCTATTTTTTCTGTTTCGATAGAGCTAATTATTGGTTTGAGATATTCTTTTATAATATCTTCCACAAGTTTTCCAGATGTCCAGCCGACTTCTGCAAGGGTCACAAAAAGAGGACTTGGAAGCGCTGTTACTTTGATATTTTTATCAAGCAGCTCTAGTGCATTTTGATATGCCATACCTCGAACAGTCCCTTCAGTTGCAAGGATTGCTACTGATTTTGTCTGTGTTTTTTCAGCGCCAGCTCTTGCGCCTGCTTCTATTACACCAATTATAGGAATTTGAGGATATTTTGCTTTGAGCTCAGGAAGGGCTGCAGCGGTTGCAGTGTTACATGCTACTACGAGTAATTTAATGTGTTGAGTACTTAGAAATTCTGTTACCCGAAAGGCGTACTGGCAGACTGTATCTTTACTTTTAGTCCCATAAGGAAGGCGAGCAGTATCACCTAGATAAATGAAATTCTCATGGGGAAGGAGTGCTTGTACTGCGTGCAGTACTGTGAGTCCTCCTATTCCAGAATCAAAAATTCCAATAGGTGCATTGCTACTATTCATATTTTTCCTTAGGTGTGAATGTTCTTTTTGTATAAGAAAATTTTCTACTAAAATTAATAGAAGAATTATTTTCTGTTAACGCTTGTATGAAATCAATTCTTTGAAATTCAGATGCGAATTATTTTCTATTTAAATTTGCAGAAAAATAAATCTTCTAAAATTTAGATACGATTATCTTTTTCAGTTCAAATGCGAACTATCTTTTTTTTTATTCGCTTAATGTAGTATTTATTTTTGTTTCTTTTGTTTTTAAGCGCAATTGTAACTTTTTTTCAGCAAGATAAATGCTATAATAATCTGGGCTAAAAAATTCTTTTTTAAGACCAACTGTATCGCCTTTATTTTTATCGAGCATATAGACTACATTATCGTTCTCGAAGCTCAGTTTTTCAAACTCTATGGCTACAGGAAAAAAATAAGCTCTATTTATGTAAAAAATAAGCATAAATGCAAGTGTCCAAACAAAGTAATTGATATAACGTAACATAATTATTCCTACTAAATGATGTATCTATAAAGTATATAGCGAGTTTTTATTTTTGTAAAATACAGAAGCTAGCACCAACATGAGAACAGGTAGATATATTTATAAATCTAATACATAAATCTTGCATGCTAGCTAATCAATACGTGCTAAATATCATAAATTATTAATCATAAATCATTAACTATCTATAATCTATCATTTGCTTTTAGCTGTCCGCATGCAGCAGCTATATCTTTTCCCATGCTTTTTCGTAAGGTGCAGGTCATTCCTCTGTCCCAAAGGTATTTTTCAAAAGCGAGTACTGTTTTTTCATCTGGAGTTTTATATTGTATTGAGTTTGTTATGTGCTCTACATTAACAGCATTGTAGACAATAAGATTAATCTTACATTTTCTATCTTTTAATAAATCTGCTAGCTCTTTTGCATGTTCTAAAGAATCATTCACGCCCTTTAATAAAAGATATTCGTACGTGATGCGCTCCCTATCTCTGAGTGGGAGTTGATGCAGTGATTCTATAAGTTCATGTATTGGAAAAGCCTTTGCAGCTTTAGGCATGATTTGTTCACGCAGTGCCTGATTTGGAGCGTGTAGAGATACAGCTGGTAAGCCAAAACCTGTTTCACTAAACTCATAAAGCTCGTCAGGAAATCCTACAGTTGAGAGCATTATTCGGCGTGATGAGAAATAAAGTCCCTTTGGACTTTTAAGAGTTTGCATAGCTTTTAGTACATTTTCTAAATTTAAAAGTGGCTCGCCCATGCCCATAAATACCAGATTTTTTAGTGGGATAGTCTCTAATGTATCAACATATTCTTTTGCTATTAAAATTTGCCCGAGTATTTCACCGGCTGTAAGATTTCGCTCAAAACCCATAAGCCCTGTTGCGCAAAAAGTACATGCCATGGCACAACCAACTTGTGAGGACAGGCAAAGTGTATATCTTTTTTTACCAGGGATAAGTACGGTTTCTATTTCTTTCCCATCTTTAAGTGCTAGTAGAAATTTAACAGTCCCATCGGTACTTTCTTGTCTGGAGACAATTTGTGGGTGAAAAACATGACTCAGTTCTTCAAGCTTTTCTTTGAGTGTTTTTGGAAGGTTTTTCATGCCCTCGATACTTTTTACCTGCCGAACCCAAATCCAGTGCCAAATTTGTTCCGCTCTAAATGCAGGCTCATTAATACTTTTAATAAGCTCGTGTAGCTCTTCATTACTAAGATCAAGTAGGTTAGTAAGATTCATTTTTCACCTTATGTTTTTTTATTTTTTATAATATGTATGATTTTTTAGCTTCGTGAAGAGTTTATTCTCTCTCAATATTTTTAGTATCTAATTCGGTGAGAGCAGCTATAGATTTTTGTAACTCATCAGTAGATGCAGTTGCCGCACCAACTTGCGCAACTGTTATACTTGCTGCTAAGTTTGCAAGAATTGCAGCATTTAATGTATCAGCGCCCGATGCAAGGGCAAGAGCAAGAACTGCAATTACAGTATCACCTGCGCCAGTTACATCAAAAACTTTTTGAGCAAAAGTTGGAATATGAACTGCTTTTGTGGGCGATGAAAAATATGCCATTCCATCTTTACCTAAAGTTATAATAAGCTCTTTGCAGTCAAATTTTTTAAAGAGGATTTCACCAGTATTTAAAAGAGAATTTTTATCCTCTATGAGAGAATTTGCACATTCTTGTGCTTCTTTTGTGTTCGGGGTGAGTATATCTACTCCCTTATAGAGGGCATAATTTATTGGTTTTGGATCAACTAAAATAGTATATTTTTTATCCTGCGAGCGAACAAAAGGCACAAACCAGTTCATGAACTCTTCGCAAATAACTCCCTTTCCATAATCTGAAAGAACAATAATATCTGCGATATGAATATGCTCTTGAATTTTTTCTTTTAAACTCTGGCATGTTTTTTCATCAAGAGGAATTTTCTTCTCCTGATCCACACGAACGATATGTTGATTATTTGCAATAATGCGTGTTTTTTTTGTACTCGGACGGTTTTTATCTATAATAAAATCACTTGAGATACCATTTTCTTTGCAAAGCGCTTGGATAATCTCACCTTCAGTATCTGCACCGCAAACACTAATAAGATGTGGCGATCCTAGCAGATTTGCAATGTTTCTTGCAACATTACCAGCCCCACCTAGTAAACATGTTTCTTTTTCAATATCAACAATAGGGACAGGCGCTTCTGGTGATATACGACTAACACTCCCAATCAAGTAATGATCAGCCATAGCATCGCCAATGATGAGAATTTTTTTCTCTGAAAAATTCTCCACAAGCTTAGAAAGCGTCTTTTTATATGTCATACAAACTCCAAATGTTTATTTTGCATTCAAAGGATAATAATTTTTCATACCATAAGTGTTTTAAGAAACATACTTTGAACAGAATATTTTTAGCATGAATGGCGTTGTAAAGAAAGAGAATACTTAAATGATAAAATTTATATTTCACATAAAATGAGCATATTGAGAGCAGAGTTGTAGTTATGAAAATTAAAAACAACAGAGCAAAAACATCATAATTATTCTTTGAACTATGAAAGAAATAATTATGAGCAAAAAAAGTTATGGTAAATGAAATACACTAGCAAATATGCAAATAGCAAATATATAATCAAGAGCTAAGAGATAGGAAATAAGAGCTAAGAGATAGGAAATAGGAAATAGGAAATAGGAAATAGGAAATAAGAGCTAAGAGATAGGAAATAAGAAATAAGAAATAAGAGATAGGAAATAAGAAATAAGAGATAGGAAATAAGAGCTAAGAGCTAGGGAT
>CAMQUX010000025.1 GCA_947037905.1 uncultured Desulfovibrionaceae bacterium
TGCTCACCCAAAAAGGGAAAAATACTCCACTACATCTTGTAGAAGAAGCAGATGAGAAAAAAAAACCAACAAGACAAATTGTTTCACAAAATACAGCCATTCGTACTCTCAATATGATGAGAGGAGTTGTTGAAGAAGATGGTACTGCAAAAAGAATACGCATACCTGGTGTGCCAATGATTGGGAAAACAGGAACATCTCAAAAGGCAGATGCAAAAGGTGGATATGGACTTGGTCGAATCGCATCTTTTATTAGCATAACTCCAGCTGATGACCCTGAGCTTATTGTTCTTGTGGTTGTTGATGAGCCTACAGTTAGCCCTTATGGCGGTGTTGTGGCTGCACCTGCTGCTCGTGAAATTGTATTAGAAACAATGGCTTACCAAGGAAATTTACCCGATACACGAATACTTAACGCTGACGTTAAAAAAGTGAATGAAAGTGAAAAAATACTCCTACAAGTAAAAGAAAATAAGAATAAAAGAAAATTAGAAGCAAGCCTTAAGAAAAAAATCTTACCAGATTTCACTGGAATTTCCACAAGAACAGCTATAGAAGTTCTTATCCGTCATGGTATTTCTCCTGAAATAATTGGAAACGGCTCGCATATATTAAAACAAGAACCAGAGAAAAACAGTCCGCTCACTGTAAAAAAACGACATATCCTTTATACTGAGATAATTCCTGAAAAAGAAATTATAGAAGAAAAAACTATAAAAGAAAACATAGTTGCACCTAACAACATTTCACCAAATGATAATGAAGGAAACATACTCAGTTTACCAAGTGAGGATGATTTAATTGAAATTATAGGATCAACAAAACCTATTAGTACTCCAAAAAAAGTAGAACCTGTAAATCCAAACACGAACAAAAAGTAATATGAACATATCCTTTGAGACACTAAAAAAATTAGTCCAACAGGGACAAAATATTGAAACAAACTCTCAAAATATAAAAAATGGAGACATTTTTATTCTTTGCGCTTCTACTTTAGAAAAGAGTAAAAAATTTCTTGCGCAAGCTGCGGAAAAAAAAGCAAACTATGTACTCTGTGATGTTCTTTATAAAGAACTAGCAGATAATTATTCTATCCCCTTTGTGTTTAGTGATGATCTTGCAAGCGATTTAGGTATTCTTGCAAGTATTGCATATAAAACTGACAAAAATCCAATTAAAATTGCTGCAATAACTGGTACTAATGGAAAAACAACTGTTTGTGCACTTGTGGAGCATATTTTACTAAAAAAAGGGCTGCGCATAGGAGTACTTGGTACTGTAAGTTACCGGTTTGCAAATACTATACTAGACGCAAACCTTACCACACCTGATTGCCTTAGTTTACATAGATTACTTGCAAAAATGTACGATGAAAATATTAGTCATTTACTCATGGAAGCAAGCTCGCACGCACTAGAACAAAACCGCCTAGCTGGCATAAATATATCAACAGCAGCCATTTCTAATGTTACTCAAGACCATCTTGATTATCATAAAAATATGGAGAATTATTTTGCTGCAAAAAAACTCCTCTTTACTAAACAAGAATATACAAACAAAACATCTGTTATTAATTTAGATGATAGCTATTGCGAAAGACTCGTAACTGAACTCATAAACCCTATTGGCTACACTTTATCAAAAGAAAAAGCATTAGCCCATAAAGATATTTGTCGTATATTACTTGGCGAAGTACAAAAGCTCGATAAAACAGGCATACAAATTAACTGCACTTTCGAGCAGCAAACGTGGCAAATAAATTCTCCTTTAATCGGAGATTTTAACGCAAGTAATATTCTAGCAGCCCAAGCAATTGCGTTTAGTTTTGGGTGCAGTAAAGAAGATATGCTCACGCTGAACGATTTTTCTGGCGTTTGTGGACGTTTAGAAAAAGTACAGAACAAAAAAAATCTTTCTATTTTTGTAGATTACGCACACACACCTGATGCTCTCATAAATGTGCAAAAAACACTTAAAGCACTAAATTTTAATCGTCTTATCACGGTTTTTGGCTGTGGTGGAGATAGAGACAATTCTAAAAGAGCGCTCATGGCAAAAGCTGTGGAAGATTTTTCCGATATTGCTATTATTACATCAGATAACCCTCGCACAGAAAATCCCGCTCAAATTATATCTATGATACAAGCAGGATTCTCAGGTAAATCAGACACTATTATATTTGAGGAAGAAAATCGCTACCTTGCCATTAAAAAAGCTATTGAGCTTATGAACGAAAATGATGTGCTACTTATTGCAGGCAAGGGGCATGAAGATTATCAGATAATTGGAACTACAAAACATTCTTTTTCAGATCAAAAGGCAGTACTAGAAGCGATAGAGGAAATCTAATGCAACTTTCACAGCACGACATAAGCATGCTCTTAGCGCATAAAACAGGCAAAAACATAGCTATTTCTGGCATTGCGACAGATAGTCGTTCTGTTGCGAAAGGGAATGCTTTTTTTTGTTTAAAGGGCGATAATTTTGATGGGCATGATTTTATAGAGCAGGTAATAGAGCAGGGTGCGAGCCTTGTTGTAGTTTCGCAAGAACTCGAAGAAGAACTTTCTGTGCCGAGTATTTTCGTGCCCGATACTTTAGTAGCACTTGGGCAAGTTGCAGAATTTTTACGCGATAAAACAAGCGCAACTGTTATAGCAATTACAGGAACTGCAGGTAAAACAACCATAAAAGAAATGCTTGCAAGTATTTTAGAGCAAGATTTTTCTGTTCTTAAAAATCACAAAAATTTCAACAATCAAATAGGCGTTCCGCAGACAATTTTTACAAGCACAGGCAGTGAAGATTTTTGGATATTAGAACTAGGTATTAGCAAACCAAACGATATGCACGAGCTTGCATGCGTTGTAAAGCCAGATATCGTTCTTATTCATAATATTGGCTCTGCACATTTGTTGCATTTAAAAGATATAGAAAATATAGCGCACGAAAAGACAACTCTGCTTTCGTACATTGCGCCAAATGGGAAAGCTTTTATAAATGAAGACTATCCGCTGCTTAAAAAAAATGCGGAAGATAAATTTCCGTCAGTTTCTTTTTTCTCAAATAAAAATGCTAACAGTGCTTGTTTTCTTGACTATTTGGGCGTAAATAATGCGGGAGAAGGAATTTATCTTTTAAAAAATATTTCCCAATATACATCTGAGCTTAGCCCAGAAAATGGGAAAAAAGATGAAATAGAAATCTGCTTACCACTTATAGGCGCGAGCAGTGCAGAAAATTATGCTGCTATTTTCGCTATTTGCAATTTCTTAAAAATTCCTTTAAAGCAAATAATCTCTGGTTTACAAAAGGTGCAAAATACACCGCAACGCTTTCAAATAACAAGGGAAAATTCTTGGACTATTATTGACGATACGTACAATGCAAACCCCCTTTCCATGAAAGCGTCTCTTTTAAATGTGAAAGAAATAAGTAAAAATGAACCGCTCATACTCCTTCTTGGTGCTATGAACGAGCTTGGAGTAAATTCCTCCGCTGAGCATAAAAATATGATAACTTTTGTTAATAATTTAAACGCTCATAAAATCTATTATTACGGCAAACATTGGGTAGAACATAAACATCTTTTTCAAGACAATGCTCAAATTATGAAAGACGAAAAAGATTTCTCACGCTCTATTCCTCTATTAAAAAAACTTCCGAGCGCTACTCTTTTTGCAAAAGGCTCACGCTCCTATAAAATGGAACGATTTCTCCAACTCTGGCACAATAATACTAGGAACGCGTAACTATGTTTTATCATTTTCTTCTCCAATTTGCAGATATATTTAGTCCACTAAATGTCCTTCAATACATAACCTTTCGTAGTATCTACGCTTTTTTAACATCTCTTATTTTTACAATTATACTTGGCCCTTTTTTTATTTCTTGGTTAAAAAAACTCAAACTTGGACAATATATCAAAGACTGTGGTCCTGCACATCAACTAAAAGAAGGAACCCCTACAATGGGTGGGCTACTTATTGGTGCAGCAGTTATAACTAGCGTGCTACTATGGGGACGGCTCGATAACTCCTATTTACTTCTTTGTCTTTTTGTTTATATAGGCTTTGGGTTTGTGGGATTTCTTGATGATTATCTTAAAATAAAAAGAAGAAATAACGCTGGAATTAGTGGAAAAAGTAAATTATTCGGACAAGTTCTTGTGGCAAGTTGTGCTATGGGATTTCTTATTTTCTTTGACCCTAGTTACTCTACAACTTTAAGTATCCCTTTTTTCAAAAATATTACGCCTGATCTTGGTTGGTTGTATCTTTTCTTTGCAATTTTTGTAATTGTTGGAACTTCAAATGCTGTTAATTTAACTGATGGCTTAGACGGACTTGCAATTGGTCCATCTACCATATGTATATCTTGCTTAGCTCTTTTTATCTATTTTGCAGGGCATCAACAAATCGCGAGCTATCTTCAAATAACATATATTCCAAATTTAAGTGAAGTTACCGTATTTTGTGCGGCACTCATTGGCGCAGGACTTGGTTTTTTATGGTTCAACGCCTACCCTGCACAAATTTTCATGGGAGATGTTGGCAGTTTAAGCATTGGTGGCGTTATGGGATTTATTGCAGTTCTTGCTAAACAAGAACTCATCCTACCTATTGCCGGTGGTGTTTTTGTTTTTGAAACCATCTCAGTTATTTTACAGGTGAGCTATTTTAAAATGTCTGGCGGTAAACGAATATTTCGCATGGCACCGCTGCATCACCATTTTGAGCTTAAAGGTGTGCCTGAATCTAAAATAATCATCCGTTTTTGGATATTTTCTATACTTTTAGCTCTTGTAGCGCTCAGTACTTTAAAATTACGATAAAATTATGAACATAGAACGCATAAAAGTAGAGCAAAAAGCTCCTTTTTTAAATACGAGCATACTTATAATAGGCACAGGTCGCTCAGGTATTTCTGTGTGTAAACTTGCTTGCTCTTTACATGCAAAAGTTACTATTTTAGATGAAAATGAAATAACTGCGGATAAAAGAAAAGAAATTGAAAGTTTTGGTGCAGATATCATCACCGAAAAATTATCTAAAGAAATACTTGAAAATACTAATTATATTATTTTAAGCCCTGGTATTCCTGTGCAGCGTTTAACAAATATTGCACCCTCTGTTAAGGATAAAATAGTTTCTGAAATAGAATTTGCATCACGCTTAACAAATATTCCCATCATCGCAATAACAGGAACAGCAGGTAAAACAACCACCACAAGCCTTGTTGCTGCGGTTTTAGAAAATGCAGGGAAAAAAGTTTTTCTTGGTGGGAATATTGGTACCCCTTTTGCTGAATATTTTTTTCATGAACAAGAAGCAGATATCATACTTCTTGAACTCTCAAGTTTTCAGCTGCAAAGCACACAAACCCTGCGTGCTCATGTTGCGCTACTTCTTAATTTTGCTCCTAATCATCTAGATCATCACGAGTCTTTAGATGAATATTTACAGGCAAAACTTTCGCTCTTTAAAAATCAAACAGAAACAGATATAACTATTGTTCCGCTTGAATTAAAAGATATGCTCTCAAAAGAAAATCTTGGGCAAGGAAAAAAAATTTGGTACGAAATAAACGAAAAAATCCCCACTACATTTCTTTTTGGTGAGCATAATCAAAAAAATATCGCAGCAGCTTGGGAATGCGTTGTACCATTTAATGTGCCACGTGATATTTTTTTACAAACGGTAGCTTCTTTTAAAGCCATTAGCCATCGTATGGAAGAAGTTACAACAAAGAACAATATTGTGTTTGTTAACGATTCTAAATCTACTACAATAGACGCAACACTTGCAGCAATTAATAGCTTTAATGCACCAGTATACCTTCTTTTAGGTGGAAAATTTAAAGGCGGAGATGTTTCGCAAATAATTAAAGCTGGAAAAAATAAAATTGAGCATATAGCTCTTTTTGGAGCAGGTAGAGAAATATTTGAACCAGTTCTTCAGAAAGATTTTCCCGTATCTTGGCATATAAATCTAAAAGAAGCAGTACATACGTTATACAAACAAGCAACACACGGAACAATTTTACTCTCACCCGCAACCGCTAGTTTCGATGCGTATAAAAATTATGAAGACAGAGGGAAAGATTTTCGAACTATTGTTGAAAATCTATAAGGAACTACACTATGAACACAAAAAAAATAAGCAAAGAACAAGATAAAAAAGCTCGACAAGCCAAAAAGGCTCGAATAGATACTTTTCTTGCAGTATTAATCTTAGCTATTTCTAGCTTTGGTCTTATTATGGTGCTCTCTGCTAGTAGTTTTTTTGGCGAATACCGCTTTAATGATAAATATTATTTCTTTACAAAACAAAGTACCTTTTTCGCCATAAGTCTTGTGCTTTTCTTCATAACTATAAAACTTCCTAAAAATCTTTTCTATAAACCAGTGTATCTGTGGCTAACGCTTACTCTGCTACTTTTTATTCTCACACTTTTTACACCTCTTGGCTTAACTGCAGGTGGTGCAACTCGCTGGCTTAATTTAGGATTTTTTAGCTTTCAGCCACTTGAAATAGCTAAAATAACTCTTGTTTTTTACCTTGCATATTTTTTAAGTTCGCATCAAGAAAAAATTAAAAAATTCTCAGTGGGAGTTATTCCACCATTTGTAGTAACCAGCCTACTTTCTTTGTTTCTACTCTTACAACCTGATTTTGGTGGAGCAGTGTTTCTTGGACTTATTCTTTTTCTTATGTGCCTTGTGGGAGGCACACGTTTCATTTATTTAGTCATAGCAGGAGCATGCGCAAGTTTTGGTGGTTGGTATTTAATTGTAAGTAGCGCCTATCGTTACAAACGCTGGCTTGCTTTTCTTGATCCTTTTGCAAGCACTGATGGCTACCAGTTAAAACAATCATATCTTGCTTTTGGCTCTGGACAGTTCACAGGCGCAGGGCTCGGTGCGAGCAAACAAAAACTTCTCTTTTTACCAGAAGCTCATAACGATTTTATTATGGCAATAGTTGGCGAAGAGTTAGGTTTTTTATGGCTGACTCCAATTTTTCTTGTTCTTTTTATGATTATTTGGAGAGGCTTTCGAATAGCTGCACATCTTCAAGACTTACGAGACTGCCTCACAGCATTTGGTATGACGCTTATTTTAGGATTAGGCTCAACACTTAATCTTGCGGTAGCACTTGGAGCAATCCCCACAAAAGGTGTTCCTATGCCATTTATAAGCTATGGTGGCTCGAGCTTGCTCACTTCTTTTTTTGCAGCAGGCGTACTTTTAAATCTTTCCAGATACGCAGTATACCCAGAGGAACCTAAATGGCGAACCCCTGTATAGTTATAACAACCGGTGGAACAGGCGGGCATATTTTCCCAGCCCTTACAATTGCCAAAAAAATACAAGAAGTCTTCCCGCAGTTTGAAATCCTTTTTATAGGCGGACAAGGCATGGAAGCTACTCTTTGTAAAAAATATGCTGTTCCTTTTACTTCGCTTAAAGTACAAGGATTTATTGGTAAAAAAGGGAAAGTAAAAAGTCTTTTTTCTTTTGCAAAAGCAGCATTAGTCGCAAGAAAGATTCTTAAAGAAAAAAATGTTCAGCTTGTTATTGGTTTTGGTGGGTACGCAAGTGTTTGCCCTCTTATTGCGGCAAAATTACTTAGACGCCCTTTTTATATACACGAACAAAATTCTGTACCAGGTGCAAGCAATAGACTACTTGCAAAATTTGCACAAAAAATATTTCTCTCTTTTGCTGAAAGTGAAAATTATTTTCCTAAGAAAAAATGTATCCTTACAGGTAATCCTGTGCGGGAAGCTTTTTTTCAAATAGAAGCAAAAGAGCCTGCTAAAAATTTACTTGTTGTGGGCGGTAGTTTAGGTGCAGCAGCTCTTAATGAAGTTGTAATTAATCTTTTGCCAGAATTTGAAAAAAATAATATAAGTCTCTGGCATCAAGTTGGTGAGAAACAGTATGAGTGGGCAAAAAAAGAATATGAAAAAAAAGCCTATTCTACCGATTTGCTTATGCCTTTTATCGATGATATGCCAAAAGCCTTTGCATTTGCAGATATAATTTTATGCAGAGCAGGAGCAAGTACCATTTTTGAAGTGGCTGCAGCTAAACGGTGTGCTATTTTTGTACCTTTTCCCCATGCGAGCCATAATCATCAGTATCATAATGCAAAAGCTCTTGTGAGCGAAAATGCAGGATTTATTATTGAACAAAATAAGCTCACTCCAAAAATGCTCTTAGATGAATTATTAAGACTCTTTAATAATCCAGAAAAGCTTGCAGAAACGGGCAAAAATGCGAGAAAATTTTCTAACCCAAATACTGCAGAATTAATAGTATCTGAGCTTAAAAAGAATTTATAGGAGAACATATGACAGCACTTGAAAACCCAAAAATCCCACTTCCTTGTGACTTTGGATATTCTATGCGAAGCTGCGTAAAAAGTATCTATATGATAGGTATTGGCGGAGCTGGTATGGCAGGAATTGCAGAAGTTCTTCTTAACTTAAATTTTGTAGTCAGTGGTTCAGATATAAGTGCAAATGCCAATGTTCAAAGATTAGAAACCCTAGGTGCAAGTATATATCTAGGACATAGCGCTTCAAATATAAACGGAGTAGATGTTGTGGTAAAATCTACCGCAATAGGCGAAGATAATCCAGAAGTCATACGTGCCCGAGAAATGGGCATTCCAGTAATACCACGTGCAGAAATGCTTGCAGAGCTTATGCGTTTGCAAACAGGCATAGCAGTAGCAGGAACGCATGGTAAAACAACAACCACCTCGCTTATAGCAAGTATTTTTAACAAAGCAAAACAAGACCCAACAGTTATAATAGGCGGAAAATTAAACGCTTTTGGTGCAAATGCACGCCTTGGAACAGGAAAATATATAATAGCAGAAGCAGATGAATCTGATGGCTCTTTTTTGTGCCTGCCTTCTATATTAAATGTTGTGACAAATATAGATCTCGACCATTTAGAATTTTACGAATCGCAAGAAAAAATAGATCTTACTTTTCTTCAGTTTTTAAACTCCATTCCTTTTTACGGAAAAAACATCGTCTGCGGAGATGATGTAGGAGTAAAACGCTTAATTCCTCAAATGCGCCGTCCTTTTTTAACCTATGGTTTCGAAAAAGAAAATACGCTCCGAGCAGAAATCATCAGCATGGAAAAAGAAAGCCACTTTCGAGTGTTTAAAGATAACAAATTTTTACAAGAAATAACCCTACCACATCCTGGAAAACATAATATTTTGAACGCTCTTGCAGCCATTGCAATTGCAATAGAAGCAAATATTGATTTAAAATATATAAGACAAGGGCTTGAAGAATTTACAGGAGTTGATCGCCGCTTTCAAAAAAAAGGTGAAGTAAATGGAATTCTTATAATCGATGATTACGGTCATCATCCAGTAGAAATAAAAGCAACACTGCAAGCTGCTAAAATGTGCTATCCAGACAGGCGTTTAGTGGTAGCCTTTCAACCGCATCGTTTCTCACGTACCCAAGCACTTTTTGGAGATTTCTGTAAAGCCTTCGACCTTGCCGATAAGCTTGTAATAACAGAAATATACGCAGCCTCAGAATCGCCAATTCCAGGAATATCAGGAGAGTCTTTAGTGCAAGGTGTCAAGCAGGTAAGCAAAGTAGATGTGAGCTTTCAAGTGGACTATGAGAGTGTAGAAAAATTTATTGATGCTGAGCTTCGAGAAAATGATCTTTTCCTCACACTAGGTGCAGGAGGGGTATATATAGTTGGCGAAAAATACTTAAAAAAAATGAGCGAAAAGTAACTATGTCCTTTCTGATAGAGCATAATGTTCCAAGCAGAAAACTCACAAGCTTAGGAGCAGGAGGAGATATTTTCACGCATGTAAAAATATCTCACCCGAATGACTTTAAAGAATTGCACTTTCTCTCAAAAAAAGATAATATACGGCTGTTTGCTTTGGGAAACGGAACGAATCTTCTTCTTCCTGACGAAAACTCTTCTTATTTTCTTATAAGCACGGCAATCTCTATGCCGTGTACATTTGAAAAAAATAAACACCAATACTTAGTAACAGTAGCATGTTCACTACCTTTGCCAGTTTTTCTTGCAGAGCTTGCAAGTAAAGGACTAAAAGGATTTGAAGGTTTAGCAGGTATTCCTGGAACAGTAGGTGGAGCAATTGCTATGAACGCAGGTTCTTATGGTGTTGAAATAGGAACTAAACTTGCACAAATTGAACTTTGGTCTTTAAAAAATGGCTTAGAAATTATAAAAGCAAAAGATTTCCGTACAGCGTATCGTAGTTTTGAGTTTGATGGTAGCGATGATTTTTGGCTAGCATTTCAAGCCAGTTTTTTGTTTACAGAAATTGATACAAAAGAAAACATTAAAAAAAATATGCAGCATTATAAAAGTTTAAAGCAAGCAACACAGCCAGTAAAGGCACGAAGCGCTGGGTGTATTTTTAAAAATCCACCTCAGCAAACTGCTGGGAAACTTTTAGATGAAGCTGGCATGAAAAATATAAGCAGAGGAAATTTTACTTTCTCTGACTTGCATGCAAATTTTCTCGTAAATACTGCAAAAGAAAACGAAATATCAGTAGCGGCTGATGCGCTAGAACTTATAGCGCTCGCAAAAGAAAAAGTTTTTAATAAATTTAATATAAACCTTGAGACCGAGGTATGTATATTATGAAAAAAAAAATACTTCCTTCTTATGCCAATACAAAAACAACTAAAAAAAAGATAACAAAAACAAAAAAGAAATTTGTAAATGTTCGTAATAACGAGCCAAGAAAAATTCCTTCTACAGGCAAATTCAGCTCTTTAAAAATTCTTTTAAAAAAAGGTTCTATACTTTTTCTTGGTATCTGTTCTATTTTTTTCTTAGTGTTTATTCTTACAAAAGCATACCATGGTATTACGAATATTTCTTTTTTTGCTCTTAATAATGTACACATAACAGGCAATACTCGTTTAGCAAATACCGATATTCTTAAATATGGGAATATTAATTTAGGACAAAATACGCTCTCAATACCAATTGCAAAAACGCAACAAAAGCTTTTAGATGCTCCTTGGATTGAAAATGTTTCTATAACCAGAAAACTTCCTAATGAACTTTTTATAGATATAACCGAACGGAAAGCATATTTTTGGGTACAACAAGATAAAAA
>CAMQUX010000026.1 GCA_947037905.1 uncultured Desulfovibrionaceae bacterium
ACAAGTAAAAACTTCTTTTGTTTTCATATTTTATATACCCTATTTTTTATTTACTGTTATTTTATTATTATCATTCTTAAAGTATTTTTTTAAAATGAGCATTTTAGAATTAGTATTTGCAGAATTTATTTATATTATATGAACATATTGGAATTAATATAAAGAACTCTGTTTATTTTAGGGAAAAAAATTTGTAAGAAAAAAATTCCTTTAAAATTTAGAAAGTTATTTATGCTTATTTACAAAGCTCATTCTTTCAGTTATAAAAAAAAAATGGTAAATTTACAATCAGTTTCTTATACTTTTGGAACGCAGTGGGCGTTAAAAAACATATCATTAGATGTGAACGAAGGTGAGTTCATCTTTTTAACTGGCCATTCTGGTGCAGGTAAGACAACGCTAATGAGACTACTTTATGGTGCTTTGGCGCTTGAACGTGGGCGTGGTAGTGTTTGTGGCTACCAATTACATAATCTAAAAAAATCACATATACCACTTTTACGCCGAGATATTGGCGTTGTGTTTCAGGATTTTAAAATTCTTCCTGATCATACTGTGTTCGAAAATATTGCTCTGCCTCTTGATGTACTTGGCATGCCGAAAGAAAAAAAAGCTGCACGCATCAATAGCCTTGTGAGAACACTCGGTATTGAGAAAAAGATACTCAGCAAATGTGGAAATATCTCAGGTGGGGAGCAACAACGTGTTGCTATTGCAAGAGCTTGTGTTACTAATCCTCGTTTAATTCTTGCAGATGAACCAACGGGAAATTTAGACCCAGATCTTACAGTGCATCTTATGAACGTATTTAAGCAGTTTAATATGCATGGCACAACTGTTATCATGGCAACACATAGTGTAGATGTTCTTAAAGCAGTTCCAAATGCTCGTATTCTTCAACTTGATGAGGGAATACTTCAAGACTCGTATACACTTGATAAAAATAAAAATTTACAACGTGAACAAACATCTTCTTTAATTGAAGATGAGGATTAATTCTTATGGTTATTTTTAGACAATTCTCAACACTTATTTCTCGTGGTTTACAAGGTATGGCTCTTCGTCCTTGGACTCAGTTTTTTACCTGTGTAGCAATAACGCTTTCAGCACTGTTAGCTGGCGTGTTTATGCTTTTTATGTATAATGTGAATGAAAATCTGCTACTTCAAAAAGGACAGTTGCATTTTCAAATATACTGGGAAGTTGCAGCTTCTGAAGAAGCAGTTACAGAACAGTGGAACAAACTAAGTACGCACCCTAGAATGCTCGAATTTACAGGCTATACACCAGATATGGCACTTACTGAACTCTCTGAAAGATTAAAAAATGATAAAGCATTCACATGGCTTACAGGACAAAATCCTTTACCATATTCTGCTTCTATGACTTTTCTTATTCCAAAAAATAAAACCGAGAATGAACAAAAAGAATGGGCTGAAAAAATATTAGAAGAACTAAAAGCTCTTGAGCTTGTTACGAGCGTTCAATATAATCCTATGCAGATGGAACTTTCTCGCTCTTGGATTCAAATGAGCAATACTATTATTTGGCCACTTATTTCTTTTCTTGCAATTATTGCGGGGCTTATTTCTGGGAATACTGTTAAGCTCACACTCTTTGCTCGTAAAAATGAAATTGATATTTTAGCACTTGTTGGTGCTAAAGATTGGTATATTAAACTTCCACTTATTATTAACGGTGCAATATTAGGAATTATTGGTAGCCTCACAAGTGTTGGGCTTCTTTATATCTTACAGCGCTCTCTCGATACTCTTTTTAATATTCCACCTATTTATTTCTCTGTAGATTTTCTGCCACTTTCCTATATTTTACTCTATAGTGGTGCGGTTGTTACTGTTTGTATTGCTGGTAGTTTAGCTGCTACTCAACAAAATTAAAAAACTTTGCTCATTTTATAGGTTTTTATGCGTGTTATAAATACAGTTGAGCATATTACTCCGTATATTACAAATACATCTGTTACTCTTGGTAATTTTGATGGTGTACATATTGCGCACCAGCAGCTTATTACTGCTACTTGCGACTATGCAAAACAAAATAACTACCAAAGTGTTATCATTACTTTTGAGCCGCATCCGTTAAAAATTGTAAGCCCTGAAAATGCTCCGCTTCTTATTTCCTCGCTTGAGGAAAAAATTGAGCTTTTTGCTAAACTCTCGCCCGATTTTGTACTCATTCTTCCATTTACAAAAGAATTATCCCTACTTTCTGCTACAGAATTCGTACAGCATTTTCTTGTTAAATCTCTGCATACACAAAAACTCTTTGTTGGCTACGATTACGCTCTTGGGAAAAAGAGAGAAGGAAATGTAGAAAAATTACAAACAATAGGCAGCAATTATTCTTTTTCTGTCTGCCAATTACCACCTATTTGTGTTGATGATGAAATTATTAGCTCAAGCCTTATTCGAAACACTATCGCACAAGGGCTTGTGCATAAAGTTCCGCCAATTTTAGGACGTTTTTATAATATATCTGGAACTGTTGTGCATGGTAAAAAGCAAGGACGCTTACTCGGTTTTCCAACTGCTAATCTTAAATCTGAAAATGAACTCATACCACCTAATGGTGTTTATGCATCTTGGATTGAAAGAAAAAATATGCTCTATCCTGCTGTTACAAATATTGGAAACAATCCTACTTTTGGAGAAAATGAACGCTCTATTGAGTCTCATATATTTAATTTTGATGCGGATATTTATGATGAAAAAATACTTGTTCACTTTGTTCAACAAATTAGAGATGAGAAAAAATTCAACTCCCTCGATGAACTTAAAACTCAAATAAAAAATGACTGTGCTATGGCTGAAAAAATCCTCACCCACCCATTATCTACCTTGCATAAAGACAAGCCTTATATTCTTTAAAATCTATTATGAAATACACAAGCTCAATCTATTATCTTGCACATAATCTCAGTCGCTATAAACGAATGCTCACTATTAAATGGCTTATTCTTGGGCTACTTATTGGGCTTATCTCTGGGCTACTTGCTGTAGTTGCTTTTTCTATTTTACAATATCTTAAACTGCTCTTTCAGCAAGATTTTCTTGCTATGCCCACAGAACTTTACACCGAGCAAACTTTCTTCTCTGCTATTTTTTCGTATTCACGCTACTGGGCTATACCTCTTGCAACAACATCTGTTGCTCTTTTAACAGGTTTTCTTGTGCAGAAATATATACCTGAGGCTGTGTATTCTGGAACTGACGGAACTGACGCTATGATTGGCTCTTTTCATGACAAAACAAAAGTCACCGCAAAAACACTTGCTATTAAAAGCTCAACAAGTATTCTTACTATATCTTCTGGAGCAAGCGCAGGACTTGAAGGTCCTTTAACACAACTTTCATCTGGCATTGCTTTTTTTGTTGCAAAAGCTCTTAAACTCTCTGTAAAAGAAAGAAAAGCTCTTTTACTCGCAGGCGCTGCTAGTGGGCTTGGGGCAGTATTTCAAGCGCCTCTTGGGGCTGCTATTACAGCCATTGAGATCGTTTATAAAAAAGATTTCGAGTCCGATGCAATTTTATCGACCATTATTTCTGCTGCCACTGCATATTCTGTTTTTCATTTACTGCTCGGGCCGCAAACACTTTTTATTATCCCACAATTTTCTTTTAGCCCTATTGAGCTTATTTTTTATGTTTTACTTGGCTTTTTATGCTCTTTTACTGCCTACCTTTATATTAAAACATTTAAATACATTAAATACCGAGTTTTTACGCCTTTACGAGAAAAAATTGGCATACTTTGGGCCACTGGTTTTGGCGGTTTATGTATGGGAATTTTAGCCATGTTTTTTCCTCAGTTTAGCTCTGAAGGATACCAATATATAACTCTTGCACTTGCTGGGAAAATTCCTTTCTTTATGCTTTTTCTTTTTATCTTCGGTAAAATGCTTGCCACAAGTTTTACTATTGGCTCTGGCATGAGCGGTGGCTCTTTTGCTCCTGCACTTTTTATGGGCAGTATGACTGGTGGTATTATTGGAAAAATTACTCTCTTTTTCTTACCTCATACAAATCCTGGTAGCTACTCTCTTGTTGGTATGGCTATATTTTTCTCGTGCATTGCGCATGCCCCTATTGGACCGCTTATTGTTATTAGCGAACTAAGCCAAAGTTATAATTTATTACTACCTCTTATTTTCGCATCTGCCACGTGCATTTTGCTCGGAAAGAATATCTTTCTTTATGAAAATCAGAAAAATTCTAAATTCGACACACTTGGACAAACACAAGAACTGCATTCCTCACTTTTTGAAATGCTCCTTGTTCGTGATTATTATATGAAAGAAGAATCTTCTTATATATCTGAAAATACTCCTTTAAGCGAAATTGCTACTCTTTTAAATACATCAACTGAGACACTTTTTATTGTGCAGAATGAACAGAAAAATATTCGATCATTACTTGATGTAAAAGATATTGAAGATGTTATTTTAAAAGAAATAAACCAAGAGCATACTATTAAAAAATTCACTAAACCATTTAATTCTCTTACTATAAATGATAATTTACAAACAGCACTCACGCTCTTTTTAGAAACAAATCATGATAAAATACCTGTTAGTTTTGAGAAAGTATCTACCCTAGTGGATTTTTCTGCGCAAAATATAATAGGCTTTCTAAGAAAAGAAGATGTTTTTAAATACTATGCAAAAACGCTCCAAAGTTTAAAAGAAATATAATTTAAAAGAAATATAGAAATATAATCGAGAAATACCATGACTGCTTTTTTACCGCACAAATCACCATGCTCAGTTGCATATTTTCAAAGCCGTTATAAACGCTTTACTGTGGAAGCAACTAATGAGCAGGGCGAAACTGTTCTTGCTCATACAAATAATACAGGCTCCATGACTGGTCTTTTACAAAAAAATGCACGAGCTTTACTCTCTCCTGCAAATAATCCTGAAAGAAAACTGCAATGGACTCTTGAGGCTATTGAGTATGATAATAACTGGGTCGGTATAAATACCTCAACCCCTAATAAACTACTTAAAGTTGCTTGGGAGCAGAAAGCTATACCTGAGCTTTTAGGATACACTGAATATAAAGGTGAGGTAAAAGTAGGCAACAGCAGACTTGATGCTTGTTTGTACGGCGAAGATAAAACTCTTTGGGTTGAGTGCAAAAATGTTACCCTTGCGGTGGGTAGAAAATCTCTTTTCCCAGATGCTGTTACAGAGCGTGGGCAAAAGCATTTACATGAGCTTATGGAACTTTCTAAAACTACTAATGTGGCTCTTTTCTTTCTTATTCAGCGTATTGATACAGACTCTTTCTCTCCTGCTGAGCATATTGATAAAAAATATGCGACCTTACTACGACAAGCAGTAGATTGTGGTGTTATACTACTACCTTATCAGGCGCTTGTAACAGAAGAAGGCATTACGCTACAGCATAAACTGCCTGTTATACTTTAAGATTTTGCATTTAAGACTCTTTACTATAGATTCTTAGCTTGTGTGCTATTTATTGCGTGGTTGCTGGCTTATTACATAGTTGTTCTCTTTATACATAGTTGTGGTAAAAGAGAAAATCAGGTTCCAGTATAAAATTATCTCTTATGCTCTCAAATCTTTAAAAAACTTTCTTTCAATTTTTTTATAATTATAGCGAATAATACGCATGAATACCTTATCTCTACCTAGTAAAAAAGAACTCTTTCTACTCACCCTGCCACAGCTTGGACTTATGCTTTGTCATCTTTTTATCTCCATGACAGATATTTGGGCGACGGGGCAAATTAGTTTCACCATACAGGCTGCTCTTGGGCTTATGGCGCAGTTTTTTATCTTTTTAATGCTCATTGTGAGCATTGCCTCTAGTGGTTCTTTAAGCACTATTAGCCAAGCTCTTGGAGCTAATTTACCTGATAGAGCTAACCGTTATGCTTTTCTTGTATTTCTCATTGCTTTTATAAGTGGGACTCTTGTTGCTATTTTAAGTATTATTTTCTTTCCACTTGTTCTTAAATTTATGCATGTGGACACAGAGCTTGAGCCTATTTTAAAAACATTTTTTCTTGCCTATAGTTTACAGCTTCCTTTTTATTACTGCATGACTGTTATGAACTCTATTTTTCGTGCACATAAAATACTGCGTCTACCACTTATAACACTCATTTTTGTAGCTACACTTAATTTTCTTGGCACTCTTGGGTTTGGGCTTGGTTATTTTGGACTTCCCAATTACGGATATCATGGCATTGCATGGAGTACTTTTTTTGCAAATCTGTGCGGTTTTTCTCTTAACCTCTATGCTGTTATAAAAAATGGTATATTTAGCAGGCGCTCTTTTATTCCACTTAAATGGGTAAAAAAAGCACTGCCGTATCTTTTTAAAATCGGCGTTCCTTCGAGTCTTTCACAATTTTCTGGATATTTTGGGTTTATTATTATCCTCTCGCTTCTGTCTGCATTACCAAATGATAGTGTTCTTGTTTTAGCTGCTGTTACTTTAGGCATACGAATAGAATCTATTATCCTTTTTCCAATTTCTGCACTTATGTTAAGTGCTGCTATTGTGAGCGGGCATCTTTTAGGAAAAAAAGATATGCTCACTCTTAGTCTGTTTGCAAAAAAAATAGGACTTTTTACAGTCCTAATTGTTACTGTTCTTGCTGGGATTCTTTTTCTTTTAAAAAATCCTATTATCAGATTTCTCTCTGTGGATACGCAAATGCTTAAAGAAACTGGATATTATCTTATGTTTGCCTGCACTGCGCTCCCTCTTAAAGCCTACAGCATGATAATTGGGAGTATTTTTGCGAGCGTTGGTGCTACTCGTCTTTCTTTTTATATCACTTCTATAAGCACATGGGTTATACTTATACCTCTTGCCTATATTCTTACAAATTTTTATGATTTTGCAGAAACTGGCATATATGTAAGCATGCTTATAGCACAAGTATTTATTGCCCTAGCTTATTTTATTCTCTCTCATCAAGAAAAATGGCTACAATACGGCATGCGAAAAAATAAAAAATAATTTTCGAGCAAAAAACATATTAACATTAAAAAAGGAACGCATCTCTTTTAATATCTTTTACTCACTCGCTCTATTCGCCTTACTATTTTTCTTAATTCACCTTTATAATGCAATAATACATGCTTATTTTAAATAAAATGCCTCTACCTAAAAAATAACTCACATTTTTTTTAAATTATATATGCATATTTTTTTACTACACTGCTTCTATCTTTCACTTATACTATGTATATTTTATAATAAAAAAAACTCCAATATGATTGAAGTTTTTCTGCTATAATGCTTCGTAACATTAAATATTTTATCTGCAAATATTTTATCTGCCTTAATATCTTTCGCTAATAAAAAATTCTCTTATAAATTATCCAAAGAATACTCCACTGGAACTGATACTTGAAACGATTCTTCTGTACTTTTATCGAGTAATTGCAAGTTTACAAGTTCACTGCCTAATTTTATTGTTGTTTTATCTAAAATCCAAGACCCACTCTCTTTTTCAAGTTCTGCGGCTATGACTTTTCCGTTTGCATCTATAGTGACTAGTAAAAAATTTATACCCTCAGCGCCGAGTCTTCTTGCCTGCTTTGGATAATCTTTATATTCTTCTATTGCCTGCATTAATACTGCAAGTGCTTTTTGCATTCTATCTGCGTCCATTTTTCTGCCAGCTAGATGCCCGACAGTTTCCATTTTTTCTGTCTCTGGTGCTTTAATTGTACTTTCGACCGCTTTTTCTGAGATTATTTCCTTTATATTTTGCTCGACTTCTGGCTTCTGTTCTTGCTCTATTTGCTCTATTTCATCAAGAATTATTTCTTCTTGCTCTTTAAATGGCACTGTAATCTCAGAATTTTTACTTAAGAGTTTTCGCAGATTAGTATCTTCTTGCGCGAGTACTTTTTTTATTTGCACAAATTCTAACTGTACTACAGATGGTAGCCCACCCTTAGGTATATTAAGTGTTGGCATTAAAGGTATATTTATAAATGAGAAAATTGCTATACTTAAAAAAATACAAAGCACACTAAAACCTGCAATTTGACTGCTTCGTCTCTCCTCGTATCGACCATAATTAGCACTATTTACAAGTACTCTTGAATCCATTGTAAAAAAGAGAAATGCCCTTAAATTAGCTGGGAGAAACTTAATAAGCTCTTTTAAAAATACCATAAAAACCTCTTTCTCTCAAAAAATCTTGCTGTCTTAGTGTCTTATACTCACACACTCTTATTATTCTAGAAAATATAAGCTTGCTGTCTCACTATCTTAGTTTTGTTATCGTAAAAAACACTCTCTTATAGTCTTGCTATCTTGCAAAATATCTAAAAATATTTATTAAAAATAAGCATCTCTCAAATTATTTACGAGCATACTTTTTTATTTGCTAGAGTCTGTGCTTATGACAAAATATCCGCCACGTTTATCTTTTGCTATATCAACTATTTTTACAAATGATTGAAATGGCGCTTTTTCATCTACATATAAATTTAAAAGTGCTGTGGTGTCACTATCTAGAACGACTATAAGCTCTTCTTTTGTTAACTCTTTTTCCTGATAATAAATTTTACCATTTTCTTTGATAGAAATAATAAGCTCATCTGATGATTTTTTATTGTCTTCTGCTTGCTCTGAGCTTGGTAAAACTATATCTAAAACTGGTTTCGAAAAAGTTGTGGTCATTATAAAAAATATCAGCAACATAAAAATAACATCTATGAGTGGTGTGAGATCTATATTTGCCTCTTCATCAAAATCTAACATTTTAGCCCCTTTCATGAACATTTTTATATAAGTCTAGGGCTCTATAACTATGCTCAACTGTTTTTATATGAAATCCTTTAAATTTTGAATGCGTATTCTCTCTTTAAAATACTTTTTGCTTCCTCTTAGGAAAGTACCTCATGGCTGGTTATTACTTTTTTCTTACCACGTCTTTTTATCTTATAAACATCTTCACCATGAATATTTTTATATAATTCTAACGCTCTGTAACTATGCTCAACTGCCTCTATATGAAAGCCTTTAAATTTTAATAGCAGATAATAATAAAACATGAGTATTGGAATGGCGATACTTAGCCCTAGGCTTGTTGTTGTGAGCGCCTCCCAAATACCGATTGCAAGAAGTGTTGGGTTTGGTGCGACATTATCTGCTATTGTTTGGAAGACTGTGACCATTCCAAATATTGTTCCAAGTAGTCCTAATAGCGGAGAAATTACAGATATGAGACGCAGCCAATACAAACCTTTTGTTACTTGCTCGAAATTGCGATGGAAAAGATACGCTACCTCTGAGCGAATATCATCTGAATGCCCACCGTGTGTGAGTACGACATCTCGCACTATACCGATGAGTGGGTTATCACTTGTTTCGTACACATCTCGCAAGCAATGTATTTCTTTACATGTGATATCGAGAAACTCAATCTTAAACCCACGCCAAACTAGATGCATATAAATTAAATTTTTTATTGCTATGTAAATTCCCGCACAACCTACAAAAACTAAAACTATTCCTGCTGGCCCAAGGGCTGCATAAATTCCTGATATATTCATATATTGTACCTTTTCTCTTTTCTGCACAGATTTTTTCTTAAAATACGCTGAGATATTTTCTCAAGTTTTTGCAGTTTTTGCAGTTTTGACTAAAGATTTCTTGAGCTACTCTTGTAGTTTTTGGAGCTACTATTAGTTATTTTTTTAAAAAATCATTTTTAATACTCTTTAGTTTAATATTTTTAAGGTTTTAAGATTTTCATTATCTTTATAACTTCTTTAGAATATTTTCAGCAATCTTACCCTTAAAATTAACGGAGAAGTGCCTTTTATACACATCTAGACTGAGCTATATTTTTTCTACAAATAAGCGAAACATCTCACGTGCATTTTCACAGTCTTGTGTGTTTGGATGTTTTTTCGATTCTTCTATGCGCGCTTTTCGCTCTTCTGTCATGGGGTGATTTGTTTGCATTTTTTCCATCGCTTTTAAAAGCTTAGGGTCTACTTTTCCCTGACATAAAAAACTCCCTAGCACTGTGTTATTTTTGCCTGTATCTTTTAATAACGCTTCGCTTTTTTCTATGCATTCTTTCCCATGCTCCGAGTCTGGATACGCTCCAAGTGTTCCAAAAAGTGCTACTTTTTTATTCTCTATTTTTTCAAAATATTTTAGCACCTTTGCATCTGGAAGCCCTCTATCTACCCAGTAACCAATGGCTATAAAACCGTACGTTTCTGGTTCTGGTGCATCTTCTATGGCGAAGATTTCGCAGTTTGGAACAACTTCTGCCACTGCCTCTGCTATCATTTTTGTGTTCCCTGTTAAACTTGAATAGATGAGTAAATTTTTCATTTTGCTACCTTTTATATTTTTTTCTTTTAATTTTATGTTGATTGTACTTTTTTAATTAGATTTTACTTCTACTTTTTGAGTTATTCTTTTCAATTTATTTTCCGATTTTGCTTTCGATTTATTTGCATTGTACTTTTCTAATTAAATTTTTAATTTTGCTTTTTGCTTAGACTTTTTGCTTAGACTTTTTGGTTTACTTTTTGGTTTACTTTTTGCTTGAATCTTGCAATTTACTTGCACTTTGCTTTTCAGTTTATGTTCAATTTATTTTCAATTTATTTTTAATTTTAATTTTCATCGTGATTTTTTAGTTACGGTAATTAATAGAAATTGTTTGGCTATTTACTCATCTTAAGCTTCTTATTTTGTAGCGTAAATATTTATATTTACTATTACTTACTATATTTTTTTTGTAGGTTTAAAAAAGATTCTTTTGCTGTTGTAAGAAGTTTTTTATTCTCACGCCCTACATAAATAGCAAATTTTACCTTTCCTTCTGTATCAAAAAATTGCACAGAATGACTTTCTAGTCCCATAAACGGGAGCGATAAAAAACAAATGTCTTGCAGATCGTCCATTTTTAAATGCCCATTTAGTGGTGTGTCGCCCATTAAGTTAAAATAACCATGCCCAAATGAACCCTTAGGAATAACAGATTTTACCTCGAGAACTGTTCCGCAACTGCGCAATATAAACGTCGCTTTTTCCCAGTTTGTGAGTTCTTTCCAAATTGTTTCAAAATCTTCTTTTGGCGCAAAGCTTTGTATATTTTCTGGTAAATTTTCTGC
>CAMQUX010000027.1 GCA_947037905.1 uncultured Desulfovibrionaceae bacterium
TTTGCCACCAATAACAGGGCTTCTACTTGCAGGAGTTATCCTAGGGCCACATGTGTTAGGACTAATAGGTGAGGTTAAAGAGGTAGAAATTCTTGCAGAGGTAGGGGTTATTCTTCTTTTATTTACAATTGGTTTAGAGTTCTCATTTGCAAAACTTTTAACACTACGCAAAGAAGCTTTAATAGGTGGTCCTTTACAAGTATTTATCACAGTCATTGTTTGTTTTATTCTTGTATACTTTATGAGCCATATATTTGGATTGTCTCTTCTTATGGCCTGCTTAGTTTCATTAAGTAGTACCGCGATAGTTTTAAATATTCTTCAATCACTTGGTGAAATGAGCACTCGTCATGGGCGCTTTTGCTTAGGAGTTTTAATTTTTCAAGATATCATAGTAGTTGCAATGATGTTGATGGTTCCTTTTTTAGATGTAAGTGATAATACTCCAATACTTCCACAAGTTGGGCTTCTTTTAGCTAAGACAGCAGGACTACTTTTTTTCACAGTTATCGCAAGTCGTTATATAATTCCACGATTATTTTTAGCAGTAGCACGCACGCGTGATACAGCATATTTTTTGCTCATAGTTCTCTTAACATGTTTTTCAGTTGCAAGCATAACATATATGGCAGGTTTATCGCTTTCTTTGGGGGCATTTCTCGCAGGAGTTGTAATTGCCGAGTCAGATTATAGCCACGAAGCTCTTGTGGGTATTTTGCCCTTTAGAGAGATATTTACAGGCTTTTTCTTTATATCCATAGGCATGCTTTTAGATATGAGTTTTGTGATCGACTATCTTCCATCTATAGCACTTGCAGTACTTATAATTGTCGTTTTAAAATCAATAATAGCATCAGTTTCAGGAGTAGCTGCAGGCTTATCTCTTCCAAGTGCGGTTGCAGGTGGTATTATGCTCTCACAAGTTGGAGAATTTGCCTTTGTACTTGCACGTTCAGGGCTAGAGCATAAAATACTCGATGCGAAAGCGTATCAGTTTTTCTTAGCCATAGCGGTCATAACACTTTTTCTTACGCCACTTTTATTTTTTATTGCAAAAAAAGCAGAGCAAGGTTTAATGAAACTTCCCTTGCCCGAATTTTTACAAGCAGGCTTTGGATACAAGGTTAAAGAAAAATATTATATACAAGAAGATTTAACAGGGCATATAATAGTAATTGGCTATGGATTAACAGGACAACAGATAGTAAAAGCTGCAAAAAAATGGAAAATTCCTTATGTAATAATAGAGCTTAATCCAGATACAGTAGCAAGAGAAAGAGCAAATGGTGAGGAGATTTTTTTTGGAAACGCCGCACAGGGGTATATTTTACGCCATGCAAAAATAGAATCAGCGCAAATGGTAGTAGTGTCTGTTCCAGATAGTGTCGCAACAGGTAATATTGTACGTGCAGCACGGGCAGAGAATCCTTTTGTGCAGATAATAGCACGAACACCTTACACTGGTTTAATTGCAGAACTGAAACAGGCAGGTGCTGATATGGTAGTTGCAAATGAACTTGTAGCAAGTTATGAGGTGCTTTATAATGTGCTTGTGCAGATGCAAATAAGTAGAGAGACAGCAGAGTCTTTTGTTAGGCAAACAAAAGATGAAACGCACCATATTTTTTCGCCCATAACAAGTGTCAGTGAAGCTTTTGTGCATTTACAGTTGCCAGATTTAACTATTTGGCGAATGTTTGTACAAGAGGGTAGCCCGTTTATGAATAAAACATTAATAGACTTAGATTTAAGAAATACTTACGGAGTAACAGTAGTAGCATTAAGGCGTGATGAGCAAGATATATTTGCACCAAGTGCAACCGAGCTCTTAAAAATAAGTGATACGGTTTATGTGGCAGGAAAGATTGAGAATCTTGAGCAGATAAAAGATCTTTTTACTAAAAAATAACACGCTAAAAAAATAAAATACTAAAGATAATACACTGAAAATACTATATTGAAATAAGATATTGAAAATAAGAATAAAAATGAAGTTATTGTCAAAAGAGCAGAGTAAAATAGATATTATTGGGCTTAGGAATATTTTTTAGAGCATTCTTCAAGAAAAAAAGAAAGGCAAATTTGCAGAGCAGTTTGTCTTTCTTTTTTGTTTTTATATAAGGGTATAATTTATAAATTATTTTTGACTATTTCAATAATCTTTTTTTGCTCAGATTCTTTGAGATAAGCGTGCATAGGCAAGCTGAAAATACGATCTTTTAGGTCGTTTGAAACAGGAAAATCTTCAGCCTTATATGCTAAATCAGAAAAAGCCTCTTGCATCTGTAGTGGTTTTTGATAGTAAATAACAGATGGGATATCTTCTTTTTGAAGTGCGCTCATAATATGTGCACGCTTTGAGCTATTTTCTGCAAGAAGTGAATACTGTGCCCAAATGGATGTGCAGTTTTCAGGAATAAGCGGAGTAGTAAGCTCTTTACAAGTATTAAAATTTTTCGTGTATATCTCTGCAATACATTGTCTTTTTTCTATTTCTTCTGGAAAAATAGCAACTTTTGGAAGCATAATAGCAGCTTGCAAAGTATCCATTCTACCATTTATTCCAATGCGAGTATTGTTGTACTTATCGATACCTTGCCCATGAACGCGCAGGCTTCTGAGTATTTCAATAAGTTTATCGTCACTAGTAAAACACATTCCACCATCGCCATAACAGCCAAGCGGCTTAGCAGGGAAGAAAGAAGTACAGGCAATATCTCCAAAGCTACCACAGGTTTGATTATTATATTTTGCTCCAAACCCTTGTGCGGTATCTTCTATAACTTTCAGATTATGTTTTTTAGCTAGTGCTAAAATTGGCTCATAGTCTGCAGCTAAGCCAAAAAGATCAACAGGTACAATGGCAAATGGATTTAATGCCTTGTCTGTTTTTGGTAAAGGATAAATACTTGGGTCGTTTTTTTCAACAGCTTCTATGGCAAGAGCTAATTTTGCAGGGTCCATATTAAAAGTTCTTGGATCAATATCCACAAAAACAGGCACTGCACCTAAAATAGCTATGGTTTCTGCTGTTGCAAAAAATGTGAACGGAGTTGTAAAAATTACATCATTTGGTTTTACACCAAGTGCAAGATAGGCAAGAACAAGTGCGTCTGTACCAGATGCGCAACTAAGAGCATATTTTGCCCCACAAAAATCTGCAAGTTGTTTTTCAAGAGTCTCTATTTCTGGCCCAAGAATATATTGTCCGTGTTCAAGCACAGTTTGAATATTACTATTAATTTGCTCTTTAAGGAGCGTATATTGTGTTTTTAAATCGATAAATTGCATATAAATCCTATAATAAAGATAGTTATTAAAAAAAGTAATTAGCATGAGCTTATTATATTTGCAAACAAAAATGAATGCTAAATTTAGTGTGTTTCTGACCAATTATTCCCAATACCAAGATCGACTTTTAAAGGAACTTTAAGTGTAACAATACCTTCCATGAGTTCTTTTAAAATTATGCTCGCAGCAGAAGCGTTTTCTTTTGGTACTTCTAAAAGGAGCTCATCGTGAATTTGCAGAAGTAACTTTGCACCTAAATCTTGCAATTTATTATTTTTATGAACTTCTATCATGGCAAGTTTGATTATATCTGCAGCGCTTCCTTGAATAACTGTATTGATAGCTTGTCTTTTTGCCTGTGAAAAAAGAAGCGCATTTTGAGAGTGTATATCTGCAATAATTCTTCTTCTGCCAGTAAGTGTTGTTACGTAACCAATTTCTTGTGTTTCTATGATTGTTTTTTCATAAAATTTGCGCAAAATACTCAGTTTTTCAAAATATCTTTCAATAAAAGCTTTTGCTTCTGCTGTTGATATTCCAAGCTCTTTGCTCAGCTTTTGTGGTCCCATGCCATACACAATACCAAAATTGATTGTTTTTGCATTACGTCTTTGCTCTGTAGACACATCTTCAGCAGCCACATCAAAAAGCAGTGCCGCTGTTCTTGTATGAATATCTGCATCTTCTTGATATGCCCTTAATAGCTCAGGGTCTTCAGAAAAATGGCTCAGAACTCGTAGTTCAATTTGAGAATAATCAGCTCCCACAAGAGAATAGTTTTCTTTAGCAATAAAGCACGAACGCATACGCTCGCCTTGCTTCCCACGTACTGGAATATTTTGTAAATTAGGGTTTGAACTTGAAAGCCTTCCTGTTGCAGTTGCTAGCTGATTAAAATGCGTGTATATACGATCATTTTTATCTGCAAGTAGCGGTAGTGGCTCAAGGTAGGTAGAGCGGAGCTTTTCGAGGGTTCTAAATTCAAGCAGTGCATCAATAACAGGATGCTGCCCTAGAAGTTTTTCTAACACATCACTTGCTGTTGAAAGTGCGCCTGTTGGAGTTTTAGCACCAGTTTTAAGCCCTAAATCAGTAAAAAGAACTTCGCCAAGTTGCTGGCTTGAGCGGATATTGAATTCTTTATTCGCATGCTTATAAATAGTTTCTTTTAATTTATCAAGCTCAGTACTTACCTCTTTTAAAAAGCTTTGGAAAGCTTGTTTATCAATGGCAATGCCTTCTTTTTCCATGGCAACAAGTACAGATACAAGTGGAAGTTCAATATCATTTAGCAATGGTTCTAAATGTGCATTTTTAATTTGCTCATGAATTGTAACGTAGTAGGCAGAAAGAGCAAGAGCTTCTGTATTTTCCTGCACTTGTATATCTTGTGTAGATTCAAAATCGTGCGAGAATATTTTACGTTTAAGATTAGCTAAATCATAATTTCTTTCTTCAGGATTAAGCAAATAACTTGCAATGCTTAAATCGAACCATTTTTCTAAAGGGATATTTTTCCAAATATCATCTGCTCGTAAAAGATTTTGCACAGAATGAGTAATGAGTATTTTTGCCTGTTTTAGAAAAGGAATAAGCTCACTTATATCACTAGCATAGATAAATTCTTTATTATCAAGGCTGATACAAAGTCCATCATCTAACATAAGTAGTGCGATGTTTTTTTCTTTTAGTAAAGGAAACTGTTCAGCTGATAGTTTATCTCTTGTTATAAGCGGTTTTGGGCTATCAAAAAGAGAAAGTTGGTTTGATTGTGAATTTTTTTGTACGCCAGTAGAGGCACTGGTATTTTTTGTACTTGCAGAATTTTTGCCCGCTATAGCTGTAGCATTTTCTTCTGCAAAAAGATTATGATATTCCCGCATAAGGCTTTTAAATTCATAATTTTTTAGAAATTCTAAAAGAGCTTCCGTATTTATTTCTTGCACTTTCATATCTTCAGCATGAGGTGTGCAGGACTCTGTTGCAAGAGTTGTTAGTTTTCTAAACAGAAACGCATCATCAAAGTTATCAGCAAGTTTAGTTTGTATTTTTGCAGGGAGCTTGTCTATATTTTCTTGTATATCCTCAAGAGTCGGATAGTCTTTCATAATTTGCAAAGCAGTTTTTGGCCCAATACCAGGCACTCCTGGAATATTATCTGCAGAGTCTCCAATAAGAGCCTGATAACCCGCCCATTGTTGTGGTGTGAGTGATGATTCTTCTTGAAAAGATGCAATAGTGGTGAGTTTTTCGCTTTTAGCAACAGGATCCCAAAGAAAAACATTCTCATCAAGGCACTGTTTAAAATCTTTATCTGCACCAACAATGACAATTGGCATTTCCTTTTTTAAATGCTCCGCATAACTTGCAATATAGTCATCTGCCTCAAAATTTTCTGAACAGATAACAGTAATACCAAGAAGTTTCACACACTCCATCATAGGCTCAGTTTGCATGGTGAGCTCTTCTGGTCTTTTTTGGCGCTGTGCTTTATAGGCAGGATAGAGTTCGTGCCGAAAGTTTTTACCTTTTCCATCGAGGAAAAAGACAATATGTTCAGGTTTTTGTTCGTGTAGGATTTTTAAAAGCAGACGTAAGATAAAAAACACAGCATTTGATGGTCTGCCATCAGATGTTCTCATATCTCGATAAGCATAGAAGCCTCTGTAAAAAAAAGCATTTCCATCTATTAAGTATGCTGGTTTTTGACTAAGGGAAAGTTTTTTTTCTAAAGTCATGTAAAGAAACCTTTAAAGAAGATATTAAATAGATTGGAAGTACATGCTTCCGCCCTCAAGTATTTTTAGTAGAAATATTTTAGGATTTTGTTCCTAGTTCTTTAAATAAATATTAAAAGAAAAAGATTAAACAGGTCGGAAGTGGGTGCTACCACCACCAAGTATTTTTAGCAGAAACATTTCAGGGTCTTGCCCATCAAGTACTTCAAGAGGAATTTCTGCGCGTGCTGCCTGACTGTGCCCACCGGCTGAACCGTACGCACTAAAGGTACTTGCGGCAATTTTACCCATATCTTTTCGTAGTCCATCGCCTCGAAAAATAAGCACAAGCTGGTCTTCGTATACGCCAGATATAACAATCCAAGGTACACCTTGTACACGCATGTAGAAATCTGCAACAATAACAAGAAGATCAGGTGATTCTACATTTCCCATATGAGCAAAAAGGCTCGTGTTCACATGGCGCATTTTATAGAATGCACGAGAAATATATTGCACCCAATTAAGGTGAAATTCACTTTTAACAATGCGTTTTATCATAGCATGATCAGTGTATTTAGCGAGATATTTAAAGGCAGCCATATCTGGATCAATAAAATCTCTTTCAAAGCTCATGGTGTCAGTTTTTATGCCATAAAGTAACGCAGAAGCAAGCAGTGTTGCAGGGCGAATTTTAAGATTATAAAGATATTCTGTAAGCATAGTAGCAGTTGCCCCGTATTGCGGACGAATATCAGTAAGTGTTGCAGTGGTTGGGTGCTCTGGTAAAATAGGGTGGTGATCGATAACTATCCTGCAAATTTTGGGTGATGGTGTGGTTGAGAGTCCACAAGTGCAAAACGGTCATATTCGGTAGCCATGCCATCTGTAAGCATTTTTGTTGGGATACGAAGATATTTTATCATGGCAAGATTATCAGGTCGTTTTATTTCATTAACCTGTGCAATATCAACACATTTCACTCGTCTCACTAAAATTCGACGAAGCGCAAGAGCAGAGCTTAAAGCATCAGGATCAGCGTTAATAAGAATAAGCCATCTCTCTTCTTTTTTAAGCAAAGAAAGAAGTGTTGCAATTTGTTCGTCTAAGTTTTTAAAATATGCCATAAATATGTTTTACTAGAGAGATCTCAGTATTTTCCCATAAAATATTTGCTACAATTCACCTTAATTGTAATCTTTTTAAACAAGAGAGTATAGCTATTTTTTAAAAAAAACAGCTATTTTTTTTAGGTGTTTGCAGAAAAAAATAAAAACCATAGTGAAAAAACAAAAAAAATAAGAAATAAAAAAATGATAATTTATCCACTATGGTGGATAGTTTTACCTAGGTATACTGATTATTTTTCAAAACGGATCAAATCAGCCGCTAAATTTTGAATATTTTTGTGCGGTAGTTGTGGAATATCGAAAAAAAGAGAATTTTCATGAACAGATACAAGTTCTTTTGGCAGATCATGCAGAAAAGGTGCTGGTGCTGTTATAAGTATTTGTCCATGCAGCAGTCTTCTTTTTGTAAAAGAAAGAAAAATATTTCGCTTTGCACGTGTTAGCAGAGTATAAAAGAGTTTTTTCTCACGCTCTGCATGCTCTATTCCATAAAGAGTATCTTTTAGTGATATATTCTTGCGTGCATTTTCTTTTGGAATATTCTTCTCTTCAAGAGCTGGTAGAAAAATAGTTTTAAATTCGAGATCAAGAGCATTCTCATACGTGTAAATTTGAATTTTACCTTTTGTATTACATGGAGCATCAGTATTTTCTTGTTGATGTATCCAGCTAAGAAGCCCTTTCCAGCCTTGCTGTCTCTCATAAGCTATGCAAAGTTGTTGAAACTGCGCGCCTAAAAAGAAATCAGTTGAAAAAGATTCATTTTCAGTGAAATTTTCTGGCAAACTTGTAGGGCCTTTAAGAAGAAGCTCATTTGGGAATTCCATATTCTCCATGTAGGCATTATAGCCAAAGAGAGAACCTACAGTTTGTAGAATCATTTGAATATGGGGGTTTTTCCAAAAAAATTCATGCTCTGGAATTATATGAGCAATATTATGTAAATCGAGCACATTTGTGAGCGCTTTAATACGTGAATTATTTGGCAGAAATATTGCAATATGCTCGGCTAAATGCTTTTCATACTCTTTTGGATTATTTTCTTTCTTTTTATTATTCTCATCAGTTTCATCGCTTTTGTCTATTTTATCACTTTTATGAAAAAGATTTTGGATATTTTTACAAATATCTAAATATTCTTGTTCTTCATTTTGGGCAGAAAAAAGTGTGATGCTAGCGTTTCCTTGCTCTTGCGGGGAGAAGGAAGGATCAATAGTTTGTTTTAAAGTATTTCCTTTTGGTAGCAGTGTATTTGCACAGGTTTGTATTGTATTTGCGCAGCGTAGGTTTTGCTTGAAATCGAAAAATTTTCCGCGCTCCCAAAATTGTAATATATGTGCACGCACAGTAGATTGTTTGCTGAATATATCAAATTCTTTTGATGCTGCTGCAAAAAAACCTTCTGTTACAGCTAAAGTCTTTATTATTTTTAGCTCAAGTAGTGAATAGTTTTCTAAATCATCAACAAAAACAAAACTATAAGGTATATTGACCGTTTGTAGATGCTCGAGGTAAAATTCCATAATATCCCAAAAATCAAGCAAATCCCAGCTTATTTTTTGTGTAGCATAACTTGCATAAGCTTGTTCTAAAGAGCTGTCTATTGTTTGGTGTGCAGCACGGCGTTCGTTTATTTTGTTCCAAAAATAGAGAATTTCTTCATGAGAATAGGTGTTGTTCGCTTCGCAAAAAACAGTAAAAGCCTCATCTGTGTTTAAATAGATAGAAGTTCCGCCTTGAACAGATTTCCATGCGGTGTGCGCTAGAGAAAGAAGCGTTTCTGTTGCGGGAAGGTCTGCGTATTCGCCAAGAACACTTATAAGTTTTTTAGAAAAAATACCACTTGCACGCAGGTTTGGCATGAGTACTAGTATTTTATCTGATGAAAAATCTTGTGTGATAAGTCTTGCAACTTTATAAACAAGACACAAGGTTTTTCCCGATCCAGTAAATCCGTAAATAAAAGCAGGTGAATAGATACTGTTGATGAAATCTTCTTGCTCATCGCTAAGTAACTCTGGTAATGGTTCAGTGAGTAATAAATTTGTATCTTGGCTTATATCAACAGGATTTGTGAGTAAAATAGGTGTGCTGCTGAGCATTTCAGTGAAATTTTTAGGATCTTTTTGTATTTCTTCTCGCTCTTGTTCAGAAAATATTTGCACCTGCCCTTGTATGCTATCATAGCCATGTTGCACTACAAAAGTTTGTTTTCGTATTCTAAGCACGGCCTCAGCAAGTGGCTCAGAAATCTCCTTTATATCCGCAATGGGGGTGTGCAGTAAAAAAGGAATTTCGCCGCCAAAATATTGCGCAAGAAGATAATAATTTTTATATAAGGTCGGGGCAAATATACCAAGCCCTGTGATTTCTGCAAGTATTTCAAAAAGACTAATGATTGGCGTGGCAGGTTGTGGTATGGTTGAAGAATTATTCTTTTGCGCTAATTGATAAATGCGTGAAAGGCTTCCTCTTTGAAGTGTTTCATTGCAGATGGGACAAGTTGCTGGTTCTCCATCAATTTGTGGCAGCTGAGAAAAGTGACATTGCCTATGTCCGTCGAGATAATTTTTACCAAGTGCACAGGGGTATTCAATAGTTTGAAAGGGATTAATTTCTGATCTTTGCGATAAGATTTTATGCAGCTCTGCATATGAAGTGATTGTTTCGTTAAATGCAAGGCATGAGCGCCCAATTTGGAACCCAGATGATGCGCCAGAAGCAACGATTGTATGGACATTTTTTAACTGTTTACAAAGAGATGCAAGATGCGTTGAGCTTGAAGGGCTAACCTCAACAGCAAAGATATTTGCAGTGAATTTTTTAAAACATTCTTCAAATGAGCTAAAGTTATTTTCTTCTCCAAAAAGAGAGTTTTTTCTTTCAAAAACATGCGCGGGAATAACCATAGCAAGCGGATCAGTCTCAAAAAGCATATCTAAAAAAGTTTGTGGGCTGATACTGAGTGTTGGCAAGAAAGAATTTTGCTTAAAAGGATGAAATAGGCAGAGTTTTTTGCTTAAATTCTTTGCTGTTTCAAGAGAAGAGACATAAATGATGAGATGTAAATGTCTTTTTTCCCCTTCAATAGTAAATTCGAGTTTTATTTCACTTTGTAATATAAATTTGGTATCAATAGAGAGATATACTGTATAAAATGGGAGCTGATGTTGGTTATTATTGATGCCTTTTTTAAGCATCAAAAAACCATCAGATTCAACAAGTTCGGCACATATTTTTTCAAGACTTTGCGGATGGATAAAGTCTCCAGTTGCAAGTAGGGGTATGCCTTTTAACTTTGCCCAAGCTCCAAGATGCGAGAATATTTTCTTATATTCTGTATTAAAAAGAATTTTAGGATGAAGGTGAAGATCTGCATAAAATTGTTTCATCTATAATCTCGCAAGAAAAATAAAGTCAGAGTTTTTTAATTTTATATGAACGTGAAGAGTGTTATTTCAGCTGGTACGCCTATTCGAACTGGTGGTCCCCAGTATCCTGCTCCTCGGTTTACATAAATATACCGATTATTATACTCATAGAGTCCTGCACTGAATTTATGAATAAGTCCAATAACAAGTGTTACAGGGAAAAATTGTCCCCCATGAGTATGTCCACATAGTGCAAGATCGCAAAGTCCTAACTCCACTGCTTTTTGGGCACTTTCTGGGTGATGAGCAAGAAAAATTGTATATAAATCTTTGGGAGCACCTTTTAATGCGAGTGCTGGGTCTGATTTTTCATTTGGGAAAAAACGAGTAACACTTACGTCTGGCACACCTGCGATCACAAAAGAGCTGGTGCCATGTATAAGTACTTTGTAATTATTATTAAGAACAGTAAAGCCTATTTTTTTGAGATATTCTATCCATGGTTCAGCACCACTATAGTATTCATGGTTTCCTGTTACAAAAAAACGCCCAAGTGGAGCTTTAATGTTTTTAAGCACCGCAATATCATTTTCAAGCCA
>CAMQUX010000028.1 GCA_947037905.1 uncultured Desulfovibrionaceae bacterium
CAATATGAGAATTATTATGTTCAGAGCTATTATGCCCAGAAAAGCTATCATGTGCAGAGTTATCATGCGCAGAAGCATTAGGCTTAGAGCCACTAGCATTATGGAGTTCAGTGTTACTCAGTTCAGAATCATTCATACGAGCATTATTAAATTCAGTATTACTTAGCTCATCATTTAGGTCAGTGCCAATAAAAAAGACTCCGTAAGGAACAAAATTAGCAAGCTCTAGTGCTTCTTTGGAGCTTGTTGCTTCCCCTAAAACACGCACAAAAGGAATATCTTCTAATTTTTTTCGCAAAGAAGAGCGCACAGTTGCATCAGTATGCACGAGAAGTATTTTTAATTTTGCCATAATTTAAGTAAGTAAATATAAATTAGCACAGATGTTTGTTTAGAATATCTGTATGAGTACATGTACATTTATATTATCATAAAGGGTTTATGAGGTCTATGAAATAAAATAAGTGTCAAATATTTAAAGATAAAAAAAAATAATTATAGGACTAGTGTTTATGGAGTAAAATGGTTATTGTAACTTTATTAACTCATGTAATGTGAAGGAAGGAATCTATGGCAAAAAGCCTTATAATAGTGGAATCACCAGCAAAAATAAAAACGATTAGTAAATTTTTAGGGAAAGATTATCTAGTAGAAGCCTCAGTTGGGCATGTACGAGATTTGCCTAAAAAAACAATAGGTGTGGATGAAGAGAATGATTTTCTTCCACAGTATCAGATAATTGATGGCAAAGAAAAAATCGTAGAAAAATTACGAAAAGCGGCAAAAAAAGTAGATCATGTCTATCTTGCGCCCGATCCAGATAGAGAGGGTGAGGCAATAGCTTGGCATATAGCAGAGCTTATTAAAGATATTAATAGTAATATTAGCCGAATCCAGTTTAACGAAATAACCGCAAAGGCTGTGAAAGAAGCTCTTGCGAACCCAAAACCGCTCGATGAAAATCTTTTCGATGCACAGCAAGCAAGGCGTATACTCGATAGGCTTGTGGGATATAAAATATCTCCTATATTATGGAAAAGCATCAAACGAGGAATATCAGCAGGACGAGTGCAATCTGTTGCGTTAAAAATAATGGTCGAGCGAGAGAAAGAACATAGAAGTTTTATCCCGCAAGAATATTGGAATTTTCAAGTAAATGCACAAGGTAGTACAGAGCCAGATTTTAATCTTGATTTAGCTCTTAATAAAAAGAAATCTGTCAAAGCAGGCGCAAGCCCAATAAGCAGCACAGAAGAAGCTGAAGCCTTAGAAAAATACATAAACAAGCAAAAATTTATAGTACAGTCAGTACAAGAAAAAGAACGTAAGAAAAAAGCACCAGTTCCTTATATCACCTCAACATTACAGCAGGATTCAAGCAGACGGCACGGTTTTTCAAGTAAAAAAACCATGATGGTCGCACAAAAACTCTATGAGGGTGTTGAGCTTGGCGTAAAAGGGCTTACAGCTCTTATTACCTATATGAGAACAGACTCTATTCGTATAGCACAAGATGCACAGGATGCAGCACGTGCGTATATATTATCAGAATATGGCAAAGAATTTTGCCCGACAAAAGCGCCTGTGTATAAAGCAAAAGGCGGCGCACAAGATGCCCATGAAGCAATACGCCCAGTTGATGTAAACATAAGCCCAGAAGAAATAAAGAATTTTTTAACACCAGAACAATTCAAGCTCTACCGCTTAATTTGGTCTCGTTTTCTTGCGTCGCAAATGACAGATGCTAAGTTTCACGATACACATATAGAAGCAGCAGCAGGTGATACAATTTGGCGAGTAAAAGGTGAAAGACTTTTATTTGCAGGGTATCAGAAAGTGTTCGCTCAAGGTGATGAAGATGCGCTTGTTCCTTTATTAAAAGAGGGCGAAGAGTTAAAAATCTTAGCGCTTAAAAAAGAGCAGAAATTTACGCAAGCACCAGCTCGTTATTCCGAGGCAGGGCTTGTTAAAATTTTAGAAGAGCTTGGAATAGGACGTCCGTCCACATATGCTGCAATTATCAGCACCTTGCAAGATAGAGAATATGTGCAGATGGAAGAGAAACGATTTATTCCAACAGAGCTCGGGTTTACTGTAAGTGACCAGCTAAGTGCGCATTTTGAAGAACTTATGGATGTAGGTTTTACTGCAAATATGGAAAGTGAGCTTGATGCTGTTGCAGAAGGCAAGCAGAACTGGAAAAAATTACTCGCGAAGTTTACTGAGACTTTTAACCCAACCCTTGAGAAAGCACGCAAAGATATGGGACAGTCTGTTATGCAGACAGAAATAGTTTGCGAACTTTGTCAGAGCGCAATGACCATAAAATTCAGCAAAAATGGCGAGTTTTTAGGTTGTGTGAATTATCCAAAATGTAAAAATATTCAAAACTTCACACGCGATGAGCGTGGAGAGATAGTTCTGATTGAAGCACAAACCCCAGAAGATATAAACATAGCTTGCGAAAAATGCGGCAAGCCCATGTCTATTAAGCGTAGCCGAAACGGCGAGTTTTTAGGTTGCACAGGTTATCCCGCCTGTAAAAATACAAAAAGTTTCCGTAAGAACGAAGCGGGCGAAATTGAGGTTATAGAGGGCGAAGCAGCAGAAGTTGTCGGTAAGTGCCCAGCTTGTAGTAGCGATTTAATAATCAAAAAAGCTCGAACAGGAAGCAGATTTATAGCTTGCTCTTCATATCCAGATTGTAAACACGCAGCGCCATTTTCAACAGGCGTACCATGTCCAGAAGTTGATTGTGACGGAGAACTTGTAGAAAAATCTACCAAAAAAGGTAAAATGTTCTATGCTTGTTCAAAGTATCCTAAATGTCAGCATGCGTTATGGGATCAGCCTATTGATAAGGCGTGTCCAGAATGTGGGCATCCAATACTTATAAAAAAATACACAAAAGCAAAAGGTGAGCATATAGCTTGCCCAGAAAAAACTTGCTCTTATAAAGAACTAGATTAAAAGAGCGTAGTTGGAGTTATAATAGTATGATAGAAATAAGTAATTTATATAAAAAATTCGGCGAGAATGTTGTAATAGATGGCATTAATCTCAATGTACAATTAGGCGAAGTTGTTTGTATAATAGGTCCATCAGGTTCAGGAAAATCTACTGTTTTACGCTGTATAAATGGTTTAGAAGATTTTTCTAAAGGGCAAATAATCGTAGATGGGCAAGATATACAATCAGCAGAGACAGATATAAACTTCATTCGTACAGAAGTGGGGATGGTTTTTCAGCAATTTAATTTATTCCCACATATGACAGTGCTCGAGAATATAACGCTCGGCCCCTTGAAAGTTCGAAAAATGGACTTACATAGTGCAAATGAGCTAGCATTGTCTCTTTTAGATAAAGTAGGCTTAAAAGACCGTGCAGATTCCTATCCAGATAATTTATCGGGCGGGCAAAAGCAACGAGTAGCAATAGCACGAGCTTTAGCCTTACAGCCAAAAGTAATGTTATTTGATGAACCAACCTCAGCGCTTGATCCTGAGCTTGTAGGTGAAGTGTTAGAAGTTATGAAAAAGCTTGTACAAGAAGGCATGACTATGATTGTTGTGACGCACGAGATGGGCTTTGCAAAAGAAGTTGCGCACCGAGTACTCTTTTTTGATAAAGGAAAAATTTGCGAAGAAAATAATCCGAAAGATTTTTTTGGAGCACCAAAAAATGAGCGTTTGCAAGATTTTTTAAGCAAAGTATTTACACATTAATAAATGTAGAATAGAAGCAGGTTTAATTCTTAGGTATTATATGCAAAAATGGGTTTTTCATGTTGATATGGATGCATTTTTTGCATCAGTTGAACAGGCAGATAATAAAGACTTACAAGGTAAGCCAGTAGCTGTAGGCGGTGGAGATCGAGGCGTTATATGCGCTGCGTCTTATGAAATTAGAGCTTATGGGGTGAGATCTGCTATGCCTATGTATCAGGCAAAACGGCTTTGTCCTAAAGGTATATATGTACCACCTCGCATGGCGAGATATAAAGAAGTATCAGCAAAAATAATGCAAATACTCACTAAATATTCACCAGTAGTTGAACCAGCTAGTATTGATGAAGCATATTTAGACGCCACAGGGCTTGAAAAAATTTTTGGAACAGTGGAAAATTTAGCTCAAAAAATCCAAAATGATATAAAAGAAGAATTAGGTCTCACATGCTCAATAGGTGTTGCTCCTGTACGTTTTTTAGCGAAAATTGCGTCTGATTATAATAAGCCAAATGGCATAAGTATTATATATCCATCAGAGGTAGAATCTTTTTTAAAAAAACTCCCAATTGGGAAAATCTCTGGGGTAGGGAAAAAAGTACAAGATATAGTCAAATTATATGGCGTACATTATGTGAGTGATATATTAAATTTTTCTTGTGTATTTTGGGAAGAAAAGTTAGGAAAAATAGGAAAAAGTATTTACGAAAAAGCTAATGGGTATGATAGTCAAGAAATTATATCTCATAGGGCTTGTAAATCTGTAAGTGCAGAAAAAACTTTTTCAAAAGATATAGATAATAGAAAAGAACTAGAACGGTATCTTTTGCAACATGCGGAACGTATAGGGGAAGATTTGCGGGTAAAAAAACTTTCTGGGCGTTCCATTACATTAAAAATAAAATATAAAAATTTTGAGACAGTAACTCGTAGTTGTATGCTCAGTAAAAATATTTGTGACACACAAACAATTTATATGACAGCACTTGGGTTATTAACTAAAGAGAAATTGCTATTAGCTGTACGGTTACTTGGAATTAGTATATCGCATTTTGATGAATCAATTCAACAAAAAACGCTATTTAGTGAAAAAGAAGTCGAAGTAGCAAAGAGTAATGTGCTCGATGAAACAATCGATACAATTCGAAAAAAATTCGGTAAAAGTGCCGTGCAACGAGCAAGCATTTTATACCCTAAACAATAATTAGAAGGAAAATGATGTATAGTTTAAAAATATTTATAGTTACTGTGGTTTGTTTTTTTTATAGTTTACCAATGGTATTTGCACAAAATGAAAAAGCTAATTTAGGCGAACCTCTCGAAGAAAGTTTAGCATATATTTTTGAGCTATTTAATGAGCAAGAAAATGCAGATGAAGAAGACAACGATGATAAAGAAGCTAGTCAAAAAGTAGCGATAGTTCTCGATCAAGAAAAGCTCACACGCTTAATAGATTTTACCCTAGCAAGTGACCAAAGCAAAACGAAAGATTATGTGCCAAGTAAACGAGGTGACGCCTCAGGCATGTATATGAGCAAGGAATTTAAGATAAGTTTTTCCAAAATGAGCTCATATCTTTTTAATTTACAAATACCAGGGGAAATAATGGCGCCATCTATGGTGCATTTCACAAAAGCAGATAAAAATAATACTTTTGTAAAAAGTGGAATAGATATATTTGCAAACGCAACAAAAAAAGCAAAAAGTTATAAATATTCAAGCTATGAGTCTATAACTCCAGATTTCTTTAGTGGAGGTTATTATTCATATAACAATGAAATATTAATAATAACAGTTCCTTATAAAAATAGTTTTGCAGTAATACGAGCAAGTCATCAAGATAAGAAATCCGATATAGGAAGAAAGGGAATAATTTTAGACGATAAAAAATGGATATATTTTTATTCAGGTTTAAAGGGACTCACAAAGGGAATTATTAGCTGGGCTAATACATATATGTATTCTGGTGCATCTGTACAGATAGTTGTGTTTGATGCGCAAAAGAAAGTAGTCAAAAAAGGTATTTTTAAGTGGCTAGATGCAGGTTGGAGTGGTTTAAATGTTGTAAAAGCAGACCATATTCGAGCAGGAACAACAAGATACTTTGACACATTAGCCGCAATATTTGAAAACCCTAAGCTGCCAAAGATAGAAACATTTATAAAATACATGCAAAATGTAAAAAATCTTCCTGTGGCAGAAAAAGAAAAATTATTAAAAGAATATTCTTTAGCGTATGAAAAAATGATCCCACAGTATTCTATGTTAGAGAAAGATGACTTTAAAGAGATACTTGAAAATGGTAAATATACAGATACCATGACTGCAGAAGATAAAGATGCAAATCTTATTTTAGAGATGTTCAAGCAAGTTTTAGGAAAAGAATCTTTAATAACACGTTTTAGTTTTCTTCCTTAAGTTGGTATAAAAATGGCATTTAAATTTTCCCTACAATCAGTGTTGCGGTACAGGGGGCAGCAAGAGCAGTCTGCACGAGCAGATTACTTTGAATGTGAGCGATTGCATGAAGAGAAAGAGTGCCAAATAGCTGACGTTGAGAAGGCTATAATACAAGCAAGAAATAACAAAAAAACAGAAGAAATAAATTTAAATTCATACTGGTTATATGAGCAATACCAACGTTCTTTAGAGTCCGACTTAGTACGCTTACAAGGTGAACTAAATAATTTGGCATCAAATATGCAAAAAGCAAAACAGGTACTACTTTTTCGAGCAAAAGAATTAAAATTATTAGAAAAAGTTAGAGAGACCCAGGAACAAAAATATGCAAAAGATGAACAGTACAAAGAGCAGCGCGAAAATGACGAAATGGCAACGTCTCGTTTCCCGCGTAAAAATATCTAAAATATTACTTTGTATAATATTTTTTGCCTTTTTTAAATTAGGATATTTTGCTTTTTTAGGAAATTCAAATGTTAATTCTTTTGTCTCTCAATTTATACCAGTAAAACATTCTATAGCAGCAGATAAGTTTTCTATACCATCAAAAGATTACGAAAACGGTCTTTTACCTACGGGTAAGACATATAACGATATTTCCCTTCCTGCTAGCATAAGTGCTTCAAGCCAAGCAGAAAATTATGGTCAGGATCAAAGCACTCAATCCCAAAATACTCAGAATTATAATCAAAATCAGAATACGCAGAATTATAATCAAAATCAGAATACACAAAATTATGGTCAAAATCAGCGTGCTAATCAGGCGCAGGATTTTTCCAAGCAAGATCGAATAGTCTTAGCAGAGGCACAAACTGTACCGAAAAGTCCTCCTCTTTCTCAAGATCCTAAAAATTGGGATGCATTAAAGAAAAGAGAAGATGAGCTTGTTACACGAGAGCGCTCTATGAAAGAGCTAGAGACAGCGTTAAACGCAAAACTCGAGCAGTTACAAAAGCTTGAGCAAGATGTGCAGGCGCTTCTTGATAAGGCTGAAACTGTTAAAGATAAAAAATTACGACATTTGGTTGATACATATGCGAACATGAAACCAGCTCAAGCTGCAAAAGTGTTAGAGAGTTTAGAAGAAAATCTTGCTGTACGGATATTATCTGCCATGCGAGGAAGACAAGCTGGAGAAATATTTACCTTTATGGATCCTATGCGGGCTGCAAAGCTTTCAGAAAAATTGACACTTATGTACGTACCTTTTGACGATGAAGAAAAATAGACAAGTAACAATTGAGAATTGATAATAGACAATTGAGAATTGATAATTGATAATAAGATAATAAGATAATAAGATAATAAGATAATAAGAAGTGTATATTTTTTATTATTTGAGGAAGTATAGAGCCTGCAGATAGGACAAATAGAGAGAGCATAATAAATACTCATAATAAATACTTATAGAAGAGAAGAATATATTCTATACAGAAATTCTTTTAATATGCTAGAAAACATAAAATTAAAAAAAATACGAATAAAAGAAAGAGTAGTTTAAGAAAGAGTAGTTTAAGAAAAAATACGAATAAAAGAATAAAAACTGAGGGAGAAATAATATTTATTTCTCCCTCAGTTTTTTAGTTGATAGTACTTAATAAAAGCTTATTTAGTACAGAGTGCTTTTTTTTCTGCCACAAGTATTTCAATAACAGATGGGTCAGCAAGAGTTGAAATATCACCAAACTCTTTTTCTTCACCAGTAGCAATTTTTCGTAAAATACGGCGCATAATTTTTCCGCTGCGTGTTTTTGGTAAGCTATTGGTAAACTGTATAACTTCAGGAGTTGCTATAGGTCCAATTTCTTTTCTTACACGTAGTACAAGTTCTTTTTTAAGCTCATCACTTGGTTCTATATCTTGTTGTAGTGTTACATATGCATATATTGACTCACCCTTGATAGCATGAGGAATAGCAACAGCTGCCGCTTCAACAACAGATCTATGAGCTGCAAATGCTGATTCTATTTCAGCTGAGCCCATACGGTGCCCTGATACGTTTATAACATCATCAAGACGCCCTTCAATCCAGAAATAACCATCAGTATCTTGATGTGCTCCATCACCAGATTCGTAGTGCCCTGGGAAGTTTTTAAAATATCCTGCTTCAAAGCGAGAAGCTGCTTTATAAATAGTTTTTGCCATACCTGGCCAAGGTTTACTAATAAGTAAATGCCCACTATTATCAGTGCCTACAGATTTTTTATCTGCATCAAGAAGACTAATAGATATACCTGGCAAAGGGAGCGTTGCAGAACCTGCTTTTAAAGGTATTGCAAACGGTATTGCAGCAATAATAATCCCGCCAGTTTCAGTTTGCCACCATGTATCAACAAGAGGTATTTTACCGTGCCCTATATTTTTATGATACCACTGCCATGCTTCAGGATTTATTGGCTCGCCAACACTGCCAAGAACACGCAGACTATCTAATTTATATTTTGCAGGAAGCTCCTCTCCATCTTTCATAAGTGATCTGATAGCAGTTGGGGCAGTATAGAAAATACTCGCATTAAATTTATCAATTATATGCCAAAATCTTTCAGCATTTGGGTAGCTTGGAACGCCCTCAAACATAAGAGTTGTCACACCTAAAGTAAGTGGTGCATAAAGTCCATAAGTATGCCCTGTAATCCAACCATGGTCGGCAGTACACCAATGAATGTCTTTATCGTTTGCATCAAAAACAAGCTGCATTGTATGTGCTGCGTAAGTAAGATAACCGCCAGTAGCGTGTGCTATACCTTTTGCAGTACCTGTACTTCCTGATGTGTAGAGTATAAAAAGAATATCTTCTGTGTTCATGGAAAGAGGCTCAAGAATAGTATCTTCAGTTTTTTCCATTTCCTCATGCCACCAAAGGTCTCTTCCTTCTTCCATAGTAACAGGTTGATTGCCTCTGTTAACAACAATCATAGTTTCAACATGTGTATTTGGAACCGCTTGGTCAGCGCTTGCTTTAAGGGGGATATTTTTACCTGAGCGAATTACAGTATCTGCTGTGATAAGTACTTCTGCTGCTGTATCATGTAAGCGAGTATGTAAGCTTGCGGCAGAAAAACCAGCAAAAATAGCAGCATGTATTGCACCAATACGTGCACATGCGAGCATTGCAATAGATAGTTCAGGAATCATTGGCATATAAAGAGCAACACGGTCTCCTTTTCGGACACCATTTTTTTTAAGAACTTGCGCAAAGCGAGAAACTTCTTTTTGAAGCTCACCAAAAGTAATAATACGCACATCTTCTTCAGGCTCACCTTGCCAGATGATAGCTGGTTTATCTTTCTTGCCATTTTCAACATGTCTATCAACACAGTTATAACATGCATTTAATTTTGCACCGTCAAACCAAGTGAGGTTTTCTATATCATTAAAAGAACCAGAAAGGACTGTGTCCCATGGTTTATCCCAAGAGACAAGTTCATTTGCTCTTTTGCCCCAAAATTCATTGGGAGATTTATCTGCTTCATTATACATTTTTGTATATTCTTCAAGGGAAGATACATTAGCTTGTGGATTACTTGGTGGGTTAAAATCATATTTCATGATACATACTCCTTAATTATTGACGTATAAAAACTTTATACTAACTAATAACTTTTGGAAAGAATATTCGATAAAAGGACACTTTTATTCGGCAAAAGGGTGTTTTTACTAAATAAAAGAAAAAATACACGTAAGCGGTATAATATAACACGTAAGCGGTATAAATATAAATATTCAAAGTATTCAAAATATCAAAAAAAACTAAATAGAGAGTCAAAGAATATATTATTAAAAAATAATGGTATTAAAGTTTAAATTTTTTAGAGTTTTTAAAAGACCTCAAAAACTAGTGTTTTCTTAATTTTTAAGATAAAGTAAAAACTAGTTTATATATAGAAAGGAAGTAGCATATGTTTTTTCAAAAAAATTCTCGCAGTAGATTAATAGGAGCACATCGAGGCTTACGCTCTCTTGCACCAGAAAATACCTTACTTGCTCTTGAAAAAGCAATAGCAGCAAAAGCAGATTTTTGGGAGATTGATGTACAGCTTTCTTTAGATGATGAGCTTATGGTCGTGCATGATGAAACATTACTACGAACTAGTGATATAGCAAAGCATCCACAGTTAAAAGATAAGAAAAAAGATAGAGTAGATGAGCTTACTTGCGAAGAACTGCAAATGCTTGATGCTGGCACATGGTTTATAGAAACAGATCCGTTTGGCACAATAAAATCAAAAGAAGTGTGTGAGAAAGATTTTAAAATTATAAAAGAGCAAAAAATCTCAACATTAGAAGAAGTGCTAACAGTTGCACTTGAGAATGATTTTCCAACAAATATAGAAATAAAAGACCATACAGGCAGAAAGGGTGACGGGTATATTGTAAAAAAACTTATGGAGCTTTTAGAGGACGCAGAACAGCCTGAGATGTTTTTAATATCCTCATTTAATCATACGTATCTAAAAGAGGTAAAAGAATATTCTCCCTACATGGCAACCGCAGCACTTGATGCAGAACCAAGAGAGGATCTTATACCATATTTACATAGCTTAGGTGTTGCAGCATATAATATTCGAGAAGGAATAGTCACTGATGAATTACTTGCAAGCTTACGACATGAGGGCTTTTTTACATCAGTTTGGACAGTAAATAATAAAATAGATGGCAATAAATTGTTAGAAAAGAACGTAAAATCAATAATAACAGATTTTCCTCAATATTTTTTAAAATAATATCGTATAAAAAGAATTAAAAACTAGTAAACTAGAAATTAGTAAAGCTATAAAGCTATAAA